>DAIERN010000039.1 GCA_027346765.1 Chloroflexota bacterium
AAGGCCGGTCGTCCTCCCTGATGAGATGGGGCGCGAAGGGGGTTCGAGGGTCAAGAGTATTAGAGTGCGCGCCACCATGCCGCGACGTGTTTACTCCTTCGACCGACCCGACCGCTTCATCGCCGGTGCCGTTGGCGTGCCCGGCCAGCGCACTTTCTTCATCCAGGCGAGCAAGGGTAGCCAACAGATATCGGTCGCCCTGGAGAAGACCCAGGTCGCAGTGCTGGCAGAACGTCTCGCGGCGCTGCTGCTCGCCCTGAAGGAGGGCGGCGTGACGATCGGCGACGAGCTGCCCGGGCCGGCGCCCAAGCTGGCCGAGCCGGTCGTCGAGCAGTTCCGCGTGGGCACGATGAGCCTGGGCTGGGACGGCGAGGTCGGCCGCGTGGTCATCGAGGCGCGCGAGATTGGCGAGGCCGACGACGAGGAGGACTTCGAGTCCGACGAGGAGGAGGACTTCGAGTCCGACGAGGAGGAGGACTTCGAGTCCGACGAGGAGGAGGCCGAGGGCGCGGTTGCCGAAGGCGCGGTTGCCGAAGCTGCCCATGAGACCGAAGAGCTGCGCTCGCTGGCAGCGGACGCGGACGATCCGCGCGACGTGGTCCGGGTCGAGCTGGAACCGGAGGCCGCGCTGCGCTTCGCAAGTGGCGCGCTCGAGGTGGTCCGTGCCGGCCGGCCGCCGTGCCCGCTGTGCGGCGAGCCACTCGACCCGATTGGCCACTTCTGCGTGCGGCGCAACGGCCACACCAAAGAGCTCGTGAACTAGCCGCGCAGGATCTCGCGCTGGAACCCGACGAGGAGCTCGACTTCCCGGAATCGACGGCTGAGCCCGCATCGCTGGAGCTGCTGGCGACGGGCGAGCTGACGATCCTGGGCCGCCTGACTGACGCGACCAACGCCTCGTTCCTGTGCCGCGTCACCGCGGACGCTCCCTTTGATCCGGACGAGTGGCCTGAAGACGAGCCGCCGCCCGGGCCGCTGTGCGTCTACAAGCCGACGCAGGGCGAGCGGCCGCTGTACGACTTCCCCGACGGCACCCTCGCGCGGCGCGAGGTGGCCGCGTACCTGCTGTCGGAAGCGACGGGTTGGTCGATCGTGCCGCCCACCGTGTTGCGCGACGGCCCGTTCGGCGAGGGCGCAGTCCAGGCCTGGATGGACACGGATCCCAACGTCGACCTGGTCCAGCTGGTAGTCGGGGCCGATCCACGCCTGCGGCCGATGTGCGTCTTCGACCTGATCGCCAACAACGCCGACCGCAAGGGCGGGCACATCCTGCCACTGCTCGACGGCACGTTGCGCGGCGTAGATCACGGCATCTGCTTCGCGGTCGAGCCCAAGCTGCGGACGGTTCTGTGGCAGTGGCGGGGCGAGAAGCTGAGCGAGGACGAGCTGGATGTCGTGCGCCGCGTGGCCATCGCCTTGGACGGTGATCTTGGCGCGGCACTGAGCGCGCTGCTCGCGCGGCGCGAGGTCCGCGCCACTGCCCGCCGCGCGGCGACGCTCTTGAGGTCGGGCCGATTCCCGGAGCCTGACCCGGCGCGCCCCGCCCTCCCCTGGCCGCCCTTCTAGGCGGCTTCGTCCTCGCCCAGGCGCTCCAGGATGAAGCCGAACTCGGCGCCGCCGCCCTCCCGTGGCGCGCCCCAGATGCGGCCGCCCATGGCCTCGACGAGCGCGCGGCAGACGAACAGGCCGATGCCCGCCCCGGCCACCTTGCCCGACGTATCCGGGGAGCGGTAATACAGCGCGAAGAGCCGGTCGACCTCGTCCTCGCGCAGGCCAACGCCCGAGTCGAGAACTCGCACTCGGACGCCGCCAGCCACGTCATCGACCACGACCTCAACCTGGGCCCCGGCCGGACTGTATTTGGCGGCGTTGCTGAGCAGGTTGCGCAACACCTGCTCGACATAGGTTTCGTCGCCGCGCGCCGTTTCCGATGTTTCGATCTTCATTTCGAAGTGCACGCCGGGCCAGCGCACCTGCTCGGAGCGGACGATGCGCGGCACCAGGTGGCCCAGGGCCACCGGGTCGTCGTGCCTCTCGATGGTGCCGCCCTCGGAACGCGACAGGACGAGCAGGTCCTCGACCAGCCGGTAGAGCCGCTCAGCCTCCGCCTCGAGGTCCTCGATGAGCTCCTGGCGCGTGGCTTCATCGAGCGGGCGATCGCGCCGGGCCAAGAGCTTCGCGCCGCCCAGGATCGCGGTGATGGGTGTGCGCAGCTCATGCGACACGATCGAGTTGTAGGCGTCGCGCAGCTCGGCCGCGCGGTGCTCGCTGGCCGCGCGCCGACCCAGCTCGTCGCTCATTGACGCCGCTCGCTCGAGCGCGAGCCTGCGCTCGCTCGACTCGCGCCGGGCGCGATCGCGCTCGCTGCGCAGCCGGTACGTCAGGTACGAGACCGCGGTGCCGCCGGCGAGGTAGGCGAGCAACCTGATATGGACGCTGTCCAGGTTCGCGGCCGCAACGAACAGAGCCGGCGTGAACAGCAGCGCGTCCCAGGCCGCGCCCAGGATCGTTGCCGCGATGCCGCCCAACAGGCCGCGATACCACGCCACCAGGGCGATCGCCGGGATGAACACCAGGAAGCCTGCATTCGCCCCGGTGACCGACAGGATCAGCGCCTTGATGGCGACCGCAATGAGCATTACGCCCGCAGCGACCGCGAGCGTGATCAGGACGAAACGCCGGCTAGGCATCGTGGGTGGGGCCGGCACCGAGCAGCTCGAGCAGTCCGCGCAGCGGGATTGACACCCAGTCGGGCCGGTTGTTGAGCTCGTAGCTCAGCTCGTAGAGGACCTTCTGGAGCAGCGCGAGATCAAGTAGCGCCACCAGCTCGTCGTGATCGCGCGGCACGAAGGGCTGGCCCGCCGCCGCCTCGAGATACGCGCCCAGGAACGCCGCGCCCGCCGTCGCGTACCAGGCGGTCGCCCACGGTTCCAGCCGGGCGATGTCCTCCGGTCGGACGGCGCCGCCGACACGCGGGTTCAGCAACGTGCCGAATGCCGCGTAATGGAACGAGCGCAGCATACCGGCGACGTCAGCCAGCGCCGAGCGCTTGTGGCGCCGCTCGCTCAGCGGCCGGCCCGGCTCGCCTTCGAAGTCGATGATGACCACATCCTTGCCCGTCCACAGCACCTGGCCCAGGTGATAGTCACCGTGGGTGCGGATGCGCACGGCACCGACTTTGCGCTGGGTCAGATCACGCACACGGTCCAGGACGTCGGCCGATCTGGCAAGGGCCTGCTCGGCGGCGGGCTGCGCGTCGGCCGGCAGACCGCTCAACCGCGCCCGCAGCAGTGCCTGCGTAGACCCGGCGTGGTTGCGCAGCGACTGGAATACGCCGCGCTGATAGAGGGCGCTGAACGGTTCCGCCGCGAACGCCGGATCGTCGCGTCCAGTGAGGGCGCGGTGCAGCTCCGCGGTGCGCGTTCCGAGCAATCTTGCGAAGACCGGGTACTCGCCCATCAGCTCGGCCAGGGCCGGCGCCGGCGGCTGTGCGACGGAGCGCAGCATCACCTCGACCGTCGTGCCCGGCACTTCGCCCGGTCCGGCGGCTACTCCGCCGTCGGTCGCGGCGGCGCGATCGTAGAAAGCGCTCACGGCGTCGAGCGTGAACTGCCACGCGTCGCCTTCGTTGACGACGAACTCCTGCAGGACACCCAGCGCTGCCGGTTCGCGACCGCCGCGGTAGGCAAGCCAGCCGCCCAGGGCGGGGGTGTGCGTGAAGTCGGCATCGGTCAGTGCCTGGCCCATCTCGATCTCCGGGTTGGCGCCGGGCTCGAGGCAGCGGAACAGCTTCAGGATGAACCGGTCACCAAAGATGACCGACGTGTTGCTCTGCTCGGCACGGCCCACGGCCGGTGACAGCACCGCGTCTCGGTCGCCGCGCAGCCGGCGCAGCGCGCGCGTCGGCGAGGCGGCCAGCTCGCCGCGTTTGCCCGCGATCCGCCGCCGACCGCTCATCGCGTCGAGCAGTCCGCGCGCGAACGCCGGTTCGTAGATCGCGTCATAGAGCGTCCACGCCGGACCGGCCTCGCCTTCAGGCATGACCGTGGCGATGATCGCCTGGGGCGTGGCTGCAAGCGCGACCTCCACTCGTTCCGCGCGGGCCAGGGCCAGCGGCAGGACGTATGCCTCCGGCTCGCCGTCAGTGAACTCGACATCGAAGATGGCGAGGCGCGCCTGCAGATCGGCGTCGCCTTCGAAAGGCACGGGCAGTGCGTCGCGCAGGGAGACGGTCTTGATGCGGCGCGACTTTGATCGGAACCAGCGCCGCGCCCGCATGTAGCCCGGCAGGACACCGCTGAGTGCCCGGCCGCCAAGCGCCAGAAGGCGGTCGATGTCGGCTGAAGCACTGAGAATCGGAGCCTTCTCCTCGATCGGCCGGACCTCGATCCCGTGGCCGGTCGGATCCGCTTCGAGCGAGAACCAGATGAACGAATGCGGCCCCAGCGTCAGGAAGAGCGGCTTGTCGTCGATGCGCGGGAACTCCCCGCGGCCGAACATCTCGATCGGCATCAGGCCGCGCCACGCCGACAGGTCCAGCTCGGCGTACTGGACGAAGCGCGACATGTTGGCAACGACCAGGATCTTGTCCGACTGGTACTCGCGCATGAACGCCGCCACGCGCCGGTTCTCAGGCGTGAGGAACGTGAGCGAGCCCCGACCGAAGGCCGGGTACTGCTTGCGCAGGGCGATCAGCCGCTTCATCCACCACAGCAGTGAGCTGGGGTTGGCCTGCTGGGCGTCGACGTTGACCGATTCGTAGCTGTATTCGGGGTCGGTGACCACCGGCAGGACGAGCCGCTGCCGATTCGCCTGCGAGAAGCCCGCGTTGCGGTCGGCGCTCCACTGCATGGGCGTGCGCACGCCGTTGCGATCGCCCAGGTAGACGTTGTCGCCCATGCCGATCTCGTCGCCGTAGTACATGACCGGCGTGCCCGGCAGGGCGAACAGCAGGCCGTTGAGCAGCTCGATCCGCCGCCGGTTGTTGCCCAGGAGCGGCGCGAGGCGGCGCCGGATGCCCAGGTTGATGCGCATGCGCGGGTTGGGCGCATACTGCTCCCACATCCACTGGCGCTCTTCAGGGGTAACCATCTCAAGCGTCAGTTCATCGTGGTTGCGCAGGAAGAGCGCCCACTGCGCCGTGTCGGGAATAGCCGGCGTTTGCTCGAGGATGTCGTACAGCGGGAAGCGGTCTTCCTGGCGAAGCGACATGTACAGCCGCGGCATCAGCGGGAAGTGGAAGCACATGTGGCACTCGTCGCCCTGGCCGAAGTACGCTACCGCGTCTTCCGGCCACTGGTTCGCTTCCGCGAGCAGCATCCGGTCCTGGTAATTCGCATCGACGTGCGCGCGCAGCTCTCTCAGGAACGCGTGCGTCTCGGGCAGGTTTTCGCCGTTGGTGCCGTCGCGCTCGTACAGATATGGAATGGCGTCGAGCCGCAGGCCGTCCACGCCAAGATCCAGCCAGAAATCGAGCGCCTTCTTGATCTCGGCGCGGACCCTGGGATTGTCGTAGTTCAGGTCCGGCTGGTGGTGGTAGAAGCGGTGCCAGTAGTAGGCGTTCGCTTCCTGGTCGAACGTCCAGTTCGAGCGCTCGAAGTCCTTGAAGATGATCCTGACTTCGGGGTAGCGATCGGCCGTGTCGCTCCATACGTAGTAGTCGCGCGCGGCGCTGCCCGCAGGAGCGCGGCGCGCCCGCTGGAACCACGGATGCTGGTCGCTGGTGTGGTTGCACACGAGCTCCGTGATCACTTTCAGGCCGCGCGCGTGGGCCTCCTTGATGAACTGCTTGACGTCACGCAGCGTGCCGTAGTCGGGATTGACGCCGGTGTAGTCGGCAATGTCGTAGCCGTCGTCGCGGCCGGGTGACGGGTAGAACGGCAGGAGCCACAGCGCGGTGACGCCCAGGTCGGCGAGGTAGTCGAGCCGCGCGGTCAGGCCGGCGAAGTCACCAATGCCGTCGCCATTCGAATCGGCAAACGAGCGCACGTGGAGCTCGTAGATGACGGCGTCCTTGTACCAGGTGGGGTCGGCCACGGCGTAGAGATACCACACCGGTGGCCGCGGCCTGCAGACTTGAGCAAATTCCAGGCTGACAACGCTTAACCAGGTTCGCGGCGGCCGAACCTGGGCAAATTCATCGTGGTGATGCAGATAGAGCGGTTTCACGTGCGGCCCCACGCACGCGAACACGGCGGGCCGAACCTGACACATTGCTAACGGTGCCTATGTTCGAATTAGCGTAGAAGGAGATCGCCCTGACGGGGCCGTCAGGATTTTGGAGCCAACCCCGCATGCGACGCCCATCGGCCGGGAACGCGGTGCGCAGCGTGGCGCGATGGGTAGCGACGCGCCGCCTGTTCGTTGCGGTGTCGGCGAAGACGACCCAGGCGCTGACACTCCGCGCCAGCCAGCCGCGCTCACGAGCTATCGAGGCCGCATGGCGCGACCGGATATCCATCGTCGTCAGCAGGTTTTCGAGCGAGACAAGTTCCGTCTTGAGCTCAATCACAAGAAGCGCGCCTGTGGCCGGGTGAAAGGCCAGGATGTCAATGACCCCGCGTTCGCCGTAGACCGCAAACGAGACCTCGGGAGCCTGCACCCATCCTGGCAAGGAGCCCAGATAGCGTGCTACAACCTCGTGCAGAGCGGCATGGCCGGCATTCATGAGTCTGTCGAGTTCGCCATGCGGCAATGTCACCGACAGCTCGAGACGGATTTCCAGCACGGCTGCGACACGGCGAAGGACAGGTAGCGACACTCGCTCAACGTGGCCGCGCTCGATCAGCGAAACAGCCCCGGCGGACACCCGCGCACGCTTGGCAACGTCGCTCTGGCGCCAGCCCCGACGAATTCGCACGGCCCGAAAGGCAGACCCAACTCTTCGATCGTTCACCCGCCAAACGATGAAGCGAGCGACTTATCTGTGCGTTATCCCACCCGGCGCAGCCAGAGGAGGTGCGCGGCGCGGACCTCTGGATCGAGCGAGACCCAGTTGCGCCGGCCGCGCCAGGTGTACGTGGCGCCATCGAGCAGATCGCGCGCTTCGAAGGGAGCATCGGCCGGCAGGCCCAGCGCGGCCAGGTCGAGCTCGAGCGTGCCGGCGCGCGTCGCGTGGTAGTCCAGGTTGACCACGGCAAGGATCACATCGCGGCCGTCGGCGGAAACCTTCGAATAGGCAAGCAGCCAATCGGAATTGACGTCGTGGAAGACCAGCCGCTCGTTGCTCTGCAGAGCCGGATGGTCGCGCCGCGCGGCGTTGATCTTGGTCATCAGCGGCGCCAGCGAGTCGGCCCGATTCAGGTCCCATGTGCGCTGCTGGTACTTCTCCGAGTCGAGGTACTCCTCCCCGCCTTCCTCGCGCGGCACGGCCTCCTGCAGCTCGAACGCCGGGCCGTAGATCCCATAGTTCGACGACAGGGTCGCGGCCAGGACGAGCCGGGCCATGAAGGCCGCGCGGCCGCCGCGCTGGAGATCGGCATGCAGGATGTCCGGCGTATTCGGCCAGAAGTTGGGCCGGAAGAACTGTCGCACCGGGTCGGAGGTCAGCTCGGTCACGTACGCCTTCAGCTCGGCCGCGGTGTTGCGCCAGGTGAAGTACGTGTAGGACTGCGAGAAGCCCAGCTTGGCCAGCCGATACATGGGCTTGGGCCGGGTGAACGCCTCAGCCAGGAAGACGGCCTCCGGGAATTCGCGCTTGATGTCGAAAATGCACCACTCCCAGAACGCGAATGCCTTGGTGTGCGGGTTGTCGACGCGGAACGTTGTCACGCCGTGGCTGATCCAGAACCGGAACACGTCGTTGAGCGCCTGCCATAGCTCGCGCCAGTCGGTGCTCTCGAAGTCGAACGGGTAGATGTCCTGGTATTTCTTGGGCGGGTTCTCAGCGTATTGGATGGTCCCGTCGGGGCGCTGCTTGAACCAGGTGGGGTGCTCGGTCACCCACGGGTGGTCGGGCGAAGCCTGGAACGCGATATCGAGCGCGACGTCAATGTCCTTGGCCCGCGCGGCGGCGACGAGCGCGTCGAAATCATCGAGCGTGCCCAGGTCGGGGTTGACCGCCGTGTGCCCGCCCTCGGCACTGCCAATCGCCCAGGGCACGCCGGGGTCGGCCGGGTTGGTCGATGGTTGGTTGTTGGGCCCCTTGCGGAACTGCTTACCGATGGGATGGATGGGTGGCAGGTACAGCACGTTGAAGCCCAGCCCGCTGACGTAGTCCAGCCGCGCCACAACGTCGCGCAGCGTGCCGTGCCGCTTGGGATCCGGCGAGGCTGAGCGCGGGAACAGCTCGTACCAGGCGGAAAAGCTGGCGCGAACCGGGTCGACGGTGACCGCGTAGACCTCGCTTTCCGTGGTCGGCGCCAACTCGCCCCGCTCGCGTCGCGCCCGCAGCTGCTCGCCGATCAGCTTGTCGACCGTCACGTTCTGGCCGGCCGCGACGCGCTTTTCGAGGTCGTGCTCCCAGGTCGAGTAGTGGTCGACGCTGCCCTTGATCTTGTACTCGTATGCGCCCACCGCGGGCAGCGCGAACGTCGCGCGCCAGCGGTCGTTGGGCAGTGGCGCCATCTCCGTTTCGTGCCACGCAGCGGAGTCCGGGCCGCGCCACGCAAGTGACGCGCGGACCTCGTCGTGGCCGTCGGCGAACACGTCGGCTTCCACGACGATGGTGTCACCGACTACCCGCTTGACCGGGAAACGGCCGCCGTCCACCTGCGGCGTGACGTTCTCGATGACGGCGCGCTGGCGCCCGTCGAGCGGCAGGTCCTGGGTCACTTCGTCGGAGACTTCTTGGGCTTTACGGGGGCGATCTTCTTGGCGGGCGCGGGCGCCTTTGCCGCTGGCACCGTCTTGGCGGGCGTCGCCTTCTTAAGCGTCGTGGCCGCCTTGACAGGCTTGGGCGGCATCGACTGATCGCGCTTGTTAGGCGAGCGACCACCGCGCGGCACCGGCCGGGGCGGGCGCGTGGAGCTCCAGGGCGGCGGCTCGGCCACGCGCTTTGCCAGATCGTCCAGGCGGTACTCGGCTGCGGCCGCGGCAGCCACCAGGTCGTCGGGGCGCGGCAAGCCCAGCACCGTCACGGCATTCTCAAACGCCTCGCGGTTGAACCAGGTCACGCCGCCGGCCTCGTGGACGCCAATGATCCGGCGGAAACGATCGTCGGCCAGGAGATTCTGCGGCGAGGCACCGTCGCTGCCCTCCGCCTGACGGGCGGCAAGATCGAGCCCCAGGGCAGTCAGGTCCGCGTCGGGTACGACGCGGTCGACGTGCCATTCGTAGATCCAGCGTCCGCGCGCAAGATCGGGCCGCGCCGTCATCAGGAATTGCTCGACGGCGCGCGCCGCGCCGTCTGCGGCCGTGCCCGCCGGCGCCGGGCGGCCAATCATTGCCGCCGCGAGGCGCACCGCTTGCTGGGCGTCGTCGGTGCGCAGCGCGTCCGGCAGCCGCCCCTCGCGCGGCCACAGCGACCGCAGCGGGTTGGACGGGTCGCCCAGCACCGCCTGCAGGGTGCGGGCGCTGTCGGCGTCCAGCCACCGCTGCACCGCCGGCAGCGCGGCCG
>DAIERN010000003.1 GCA_027346765.1 Chloroflexota bacterium
GCGAGGAGGGCGGCGACCGCCAGGTGGAAGACCTGGATGGCATCGGAGCCGGCCTGCAACTGGAGCCACTTGACCGCGCCCAGCACGCCGAACCAGACGCTGAACGTCTCGCCATTGGCGCGCCATGCCTGGCGACCGAAGTAGGACATGGCCGCGACCGTGTAGATGGTGTAGCCCACGAAGAAGAGTCCGAGCGACCGGCCACCCTCGATCCGGGCGACCAGCTCCAGCCAGACGACGACGATCAGACCGGCTACCGCCGGCCATTTGCCCAACGCGGCCGGATAGGGCGAGGGCTGCCCGCCCGAGATGCGCAGCCGCCCGGCGAGCCATCCCAACATGGCGTGGATCGTCGAGAACGGGTCGATCCAGGACCAGACCGGTCCGCCCAGGGCGCTGACGAGCGCCAGCCCGACCCACCCGTAGACCCACAGGAAGAGAGATGCGACATCGGCGTCGCTCGACCCACCGCTCAGCGCCTGGACACAGATCCACAGCCACGCGAGCAGGCCCATCGCCTGGAGTGCCACGCGCAGCCAGCGCGGCACCGTGCGCGTCGTTCCGACAACCTGCGTCCTGGGCGCCGGCGCGTTGCGCAGCATGACGAAGACGAACGACATCGCCACCGCGAGCGCCGCGCCACCCACGTAGACCACCAGTGGCAGCGGCGCTTCGTAGCGCTCGTTCAATTGGTGGGCAAGGGCCACGCCCGGCCACGCAAGGAGCAGCGCCGATCCGCCGGCTGCGCCCGCGAGCAGGGTCAGCCAGGTGCGGCCGCGGCGAAGTTGGTGCATCGCGCTCACCGTATCGAAAGTCGCTGTGAGATGTCTGCGCGCAAAGCGCGTGGCGGCGATCAGGCCAGCTCCACCCCGGCCGCCTGCGCGTCCTCTGCCCATCGTTCGAGCGCCTCGTCTGAGTCAGCGGCATCGCGCACCAGGGCGATGACCCGGCTGATGCCCAGCTCGCGATAGCCGGCCAGCAGCTCGACCCGCGCCGGGCCGGCGTCAGTGATCTGTTCCCACCAGGTGTGGACCGACACCGCGAGCGACGCCGGATCGCGGCCGATCTCCGCGCAGCGTGCCCTGATGACCGGCAACGCGTCCTTGACCTCGGCCGGCGTCAGGCCATCGAGGTTGAGTTCGTCCGCGTAGCGCGCCGCGAGCCGCCAGGTCACGTTGGGGCCGTTCCCGCCGACCAGGATCGGGATGCGCGGCTGCTGCACCGGCTTGGGGACGTTGATGGCGCCGTCCACGTGAAGATGCTCGCCGGCAAAGGTGGCGCGGTCGTCGGTCATCATCGCCCGCGCGACCTCGAGCGTCTCCTTGAGGATGGCCAGCCGCTCGGGCGCATCGGGAAAGCCGTAGCCATAAGCGCGCCACTCGTCGCGCTTCCAGCCGGCGCCCAGTCCCAGCTCGGTGCGGCCGGCGCTGATGGCGTCGAGGGTCGAGATCATCTTCGTGGTCAGCGCCGCGTTGCGATACGCGGCGCACAGCACGATGTGGCCCAGGCGGACGCGCGACGTTTCCGCGGCAAGCGCCGCGAGCGAGGTGAACGCCTCGAAAGTAATTTCAAGCGTCGGCCGCGGCACGGTGTGGAAGTGATCGAACAGCCAGATCGATTCAAATCCCAGCGCCTCGGCCTGCTTGGCCACGGAGCGCGTTCGTTGCCAGGCGTCAACTGCGCTCCAGCCCTTGAATTCGCCCGTCCAACCCTGCGGAACGATCACGCCGATTTTCATACTGGCGCCTCCAATTCACGCTGCACTAGACTTAATGAGCCTTTGGCGACATTTCGCCATAAACACCAGCGAGGCATGAACCCGTGAGAATCCGTCAGGTCGATGTTTCCATGTTAGATAAGCCAAAGCCGGCCGCGAAACCGCGCGCCTTGAGCCCCAAGGCCTTGGCGCGCGAGCGGCAGCACCGCCAATTGGTGCACATGCTCGGCCAGATTACTGATCCCAAGGCGGTCTTCGAAGTGCGGCTCGGCCGCGAAGAGAAGGCGCTGACAATGCGCCAGCGGATCATGAAGGCGGCCCAGGAGGCAGGCAAAGACGTCGTCGTGCGCAAGTCGCCCAACGGCTGGCTGGTCGGCATGGCGACGCCTGAGCGACGCTCAAAGCGCGGCCGCCGCAAGAAGGCCTGACGCCCAATCAACCGCCGGCCGAGGTACAGCTCTTCGGCCGGCGGGACTCACGCGACACGCAGAAGGCGCTGCGCTTCTTCAGCGAGCGCCGCGTCAAGGTCAACTTCGTCGACATCGGCGCGAAGCCCATGGCGCCCACTGAGCTGAAGCGGTTCTGCGATCGATTTGGCGCGGTCAACCTGTTCGATACCGGTTTGCGCGCCTACCGCGACGCCGGATTGGGTTATCTCAGCATGTCGCCTGACGGCGCGTGCGAGCGCTTGCTGCGCGAGCAGCGCCTGATCCGCTTGCCGCTCGTGCGCGCCGGCAGTCGGCTATGGGTGGGGCCATGTGAAGCTGATTGGCGCGACTGGCTGAGCGCACCCAGAGATCAGTAGGCGTCCGTGGTGGCGGGCGCCCAGGGAATGCTCGCGTCGACGAAAGAGCTGGTTGCCACGAGCGTCACCGCTGCCGAGCCCGCGGTCTGCGATGCGCGCAGCCACTGGAACGCGGTGTTGCCGCCCGACTTCTTCACCAGCAGCACATCGCCCAGCCCGTCCGGATTGACGTCGATGCCGGACACGTTGACCTCATCGGGAAAGCCCACGTTGTCCAGATGGGCCATCTTCTGCTGAGTGCCAAAGCCCGGCGAATTGACAGCGGCGGTGGCGCCGAAGATGTCGATGCCGTTGTCTTTCTTGACGACCACGACGACATCGGCACGGCCGTCGCGGTTGAAATCGGTCAGTGTCCATTCGGGTGTCGGCGTCAGCCAATTGGGGTTGTTGAACCACTGCGCCGCGACGTCCAGGCCAGTGCCCGGTACGTTGGTGCACGGCCCCCAGTAAGTGAACGTGTCGCCGGCTGGGTCGACGCAGGACGCAAATGAGGGTGCGACGGAGAAAGTCGTACCCAGTGTCTGATCCCGAATGACGAGGTCCGCCCGGCCATCGCCGGTGACGTCCGCGGCGGCCGCCTGTTGGATGCTCAGGTCGAGCGCGCCGCGCCACCAATCGACCGGCGCGTTGAACGTGCCGCTCGACGTGCCGCGCATCACCACGAGCGTGGCTGGCTCATCGGGGAGCGGCGCAACCGGAGTCGAGCGCAGCAGGCCCACGTCGACCAGCAGGTCGCCGTCGAAGTCGCCCACCAGCATCCGGTCGGTGGGAGCGCCGCTGGGCAGGCTCTGCGTGGTCGCGTCGTTGTAGCCCGTGCCGTTGGCGATGGCCACCGCGATCTTGCCGGTGTTGAGCAAAACCACGAGGTCCTTGCGGCTATCGCCGTTCACATCGCCCAGGCCTTGGCCGGCGATCTTTGCCGGATCGATCGACAAGTTGCCGGTGACCGGATCGGCAAAGCCACCGTCGTTGCCGGCATAGAGGTGATAGACGGTCTTGCCGTTGGCTCCCGGCGTCAACACGCCCAGGTCGCCGTAGTAGGTCGGCAGGCTGTTGGCGTCGGGATCGTCGAGGATGTCGTGAATACGCGGGTCCACGATCAGCACGTTCGGCTCGTAATAGCGGCGCTGGGCCTCTTCGTAGCTGAGCCCCTTCACGATGCAGTCGCCCAGGCTCTTCTGCTTGATCCTGAAGGCGTCGGCGTCGGATCCGCAGGGTTTCTTCTTACCTGAGCGGTAGCCCGTCAGGAAGAAGCGACTTTTTTGCTTCTTGACGACCCACTTGCGCAGCGTCATGGGCCAGGTCTCAGCCATCGCCTGGAGCTGTGCGGCTGACGGGACATTGGCCGTGATCCACTCGCCGTTGACCAGGCGCACGGGCTTGTAGATCTGGTCGGCCGTGGTGTCGCGCACGTCGTAGCACTGAGTCGTGGTCGTGCCATCTTCATTGGCGATCGTCACGGTGCCGCCGCGCCAATGCATGGTGTAGTACCAGCCGTACTCCTTCACCGCGAGAGCGCCCATGCGGAACCAGATTGGCCCGCGCGGCCCGGAAGTGGAGTATTCGGCAGCCTCGACGGTGCCCACATAATCCCAGAAGGGGACCACCGCCACTGTGCCAGCGTTGGGACCGCGGCTGAGCCGGACGCGGATCTCCGTGGGCGGGTGGAATTCATCGGTCCAGCCGGTGCACTGTGGCGGCGGATTAGCGGCAAAGGTCACGGCCGTGCCGGCTGAGCCGAGCATGCCGACGACGAGCACGCTGATAAGAACCCACGCGCTGGGACGCGGATAAGGCATGCGCGGCAAAGTACCTTCGGTGTCAGCCGTGGTCCCTATGCCAATGGGTCCAGCCAAACGGGACCATTTGGCTGGTCGCGAGCGGAAATTGAGAGTGCGCTGAAGCCGGTTCACGAGGCGGCACCAACCGATGCGGCGGCCGTCACAGCCTCGGCGGCGTGCGCCTCAGCGCGCGTGCGCAGCGCCTCATTCATCTGGGCGAAGCCGAGCCTGGTCGCGGCGAGCCGTGCGCGCGCGTAGAGCGGCACCAGCCAGCCGGAGAAGGTCTCATCCTGGACGAAGCGGACGCGGCCCGGCGCGATCTCCTCGAGCCGGTAGCCGTGCTCGCCGGAAAACAGCGCCCGGCTGACGAAGGTGGCCCGCCAGCGCAGCTCGTTGGGTGGCGCCCAGGCGAGGATGATCGGCCGCATGACGACGGTCCGGCCGCCGGGCGGGCGCGTGTGGATGCCAATCCTGCGGCCCACGCGCGGCTGTCCGACCACGCGCCGGATGTGCGGATTCCACGCCGGATAGGCGTCGAAATCAGTCAGCACGCGCCACACGATCTCGAGTGGAGCGCGGATTTCGATCGCGCTGCGAATTGTTCGCGTTGTACGTAGGTCCACGCACGGCTTCTCCGGTGACGACGGATCGGAGGCAACGGCACCCTCTCGACCGACTACTCGGCTCGGCCCAACTTTACCCGACAAGACCCCCCTGATGCGAATCTGGCAGGCCCGCCACGCTCAGCCGCGCGGGCTCGTCGCGCTCAACGGGGGATACGCGCCTCGATCCTGCCGCCGGCGATGCGCACCGGGTAGTAGTGCAGCCGGCGGACGCGTGTCGCGGCTCGAGCCATGGCCTTCAGATCGGTCGGTTCGGGCTTGGGCGCCGAATCGGACGGTGTCCAAGGCGCGTGGTAGCCGCCGTCCGCGTCGAGCCCGCCGGTGGTCGGGAACTGCACGATGCTGCTGTCGCACAGGTCAAAGCGGCCACGGTGCAGCGGGCACGCGACCACGCAACCGTCGAGCGTCCCCAGCGACAGCGGTGCGGACATGTGCGGACAGCGGTCGTCGATGACGCAGATGCCATTTTCGCCGTGCACGAGGAGCAGGTCGAGGTCGCCCCGGGTCACGCGCAGCATGCGGCCGGTGGGCAGGTCGGCCAGATCCGCCAGCGGCTCGAAATCGGCCGCGCCGGCGCCAATGGCAACCAGCCCATCAGGGATGGCCATCACGCGCGCGTCCACAGCGGTCATACCGGTGATGTTATTGGCGACGGTGTCCCAGAACATGTGACCATGTATCAATGCGCTTCGCGCTCATGACCGAGCCCCAGCAGGGGCTGACGTACGCGGAGATCCTGGCCCTCGCCCGCGCGGCAGAGGACGCTGGCTTCGAAGCGTTCTTTAGATCCGACCACTACGCCAGCTTTCCCGGCGGCGCGGGCATGCCGACCACAGATGCCTGGACCACGCTCGCGGGGCTGGCGCGCGAGACGACGCGCATCAACCTGGGCGTGCTCGTGTCGCCGGTCACCTTCCGCGCACCGGGCAACCTCGCCAAGGTCAGCGCGACCGTGGCCGAGATGAGCGGCGGCCGCGTCGAGGTGGCGCTGGGGGCCGGCTGGAACGTGCCCGAGCATCACCTGCACGGCTTGGCGTTCCCCGACGTGCGCGAGCGTTTCGACATGCTCGAGGAGCAGCTCGCGATCATCCACGGCCTGTGGTCGGAGCCCGACGGCTGGAGCTACAGCGGTGCGCACTGGCAGGTGCGCGACTCGCTCTTCCGGCCGCGGCCGCTGGCGTCGGCCGGCCGCAAGCACCCCAACCTGATCGTGGGTGGCGAGGCGAAGCCGCGCATGGCGGCCCTGGTCGCGCGCTACGCCGACGAGATCAACATAACTTCAGCGACGCCTGCGTCGGCCGCGGTCGGCTACGCGCGCGTCAGTGATGCCTGCCGCGCGATCGGCCGCGACCCGGCGAGTGTGACGCGCTCGGCGATGACCGGCGTGCTCGTGGGCCGCGACGGGGCCGAAGTTGAGCGTCGCGCCCAGGCGCTGCTCGACGCTGTTGGCCGGGCCGGCGGCGTTGACGCGGAGAGCTGGCTAGCCGAGCGGCGCCGGCGCTGGATCTTCGGCACGCCCGAGCAAGCGCGCGCCCGCGTGGCCGACCTGGCCGCCGCGGGCGTTGAGCGCGTGATGCTCCAGACATTCTTGCCGCGTGACCTGGACATGGTTGCGCGACTGGGCGAGATCTTCCTGTCCTAACTCCGCAGCGACGCCTACCGGCTGCTGCTGCGCGTCGTCCTTGCGGGTTAGGCCTCCGGAACGACGTCGGGCGGCGCGGGGTCGCCCGCTGGTGCGGTTTCCGCCTTGACCAGGGCGGCGCTCCCGGCGTTGTGCTCGCGCCGCAGCGCCACCTCCGGCAGGAACACGGCGACGATCGCGGCGATGACCGCCGCGCCCACCCCCAGCCACATCGAGTTGGCAATCGCGATCGACAGCGCCTCGTGGATGCCGGTCACGATGTAGCCGATGAGCGGCTCAACGATCGCCCTGAACTGCTCGGGCACCTGCGACAGGATGCGCGCGCCCATGTCGCCCACGGACCCGAAGTCGTTCAGCTGTTGGCCCGACAGGTTGAAGTTCGCGGTAAACGCCTGGATCTGCTGCGCCGGCACGCCGGCATCGGTCAGCCGCGCAGTCACCTGTAGCGGCGCCTCGGTGCGCAGGCTGGTGCCGAAGATCGTCCAGGCGAGCGACAGGCCCACCGTGCCGCCAATCTGCCGGAAGAACGTCAGGTTGCTCGTGGCGACGCCAAGCAGGTTCCACGGCACCGCGTTCTGGACGATGATCGTGAACACCGCGAACGTCGGTCCCACGCCCAGGCCGGTGACGAACTGCCACAGCCAGAGCATTGGCGGTGGGGTCTCGGCGCGCAGGTTGGTGAGCAGCAGCAGCCCGATCGAGAGCACGACCAGGGCGCCCACCGTCAGCCACTTGTAGCGGCCGGTACGGCTGACGATCTGGCCCGATGCGATCGAGCTGATGATCAGCCCGCCAAGCAGCGGCAGCAGCTGATAGCCGCTGGCCGTTGCCGATGAGCCGTTGACCACCTGGTACCAGAGCGGCAGGAATAGCACGGCCCCAAAGAAGCCGAAGCTCGCCATGAAGGTGGCCAGGATGGAGATGGCGTAAGTGCGGTTGCGGAACAGCCCCAGGGGCACGATCGGCTCCGCCGCGCGCGACTCGATGAAGAGGAATACCGCGCCCAGGATGAGACCCAGGACGATCAGGCCGCCGACGAGCGGATCGCTCCAGTCGTGCAGCTGAGCGTTGGTCAGGCCGATGAGGATCGGCACCAGGGCAGCGGTGAACACGGCGACGCCCAGGTAGTCGATCTTGCGCGTCACGCCCTCCGTGTGGAGCGGCGGCAGCAGGCGCCAGATGATGATCAGCGCGATCGCGCCAATGGGGATGTTGACGTAGAAGACCCAGTGCCAGCTGATGTTGTCGGTCAGGAAGCCGCCAAGAGCAGGGCCGATGAGCGCGGAGATGCCGAAGACGGCGCCGAACAGGCCCTGGTACCGACCACGCTCGCGCGGGGTGAAGAGGTCGCCGATGACCGCCAGCGCGATCGGGAAGATGGAGCCCGCGCCCAGGCCCTGGATGCCGCGGAAGATGATCAGCTGGATCATGTCCTGGCTGAGTCCGGACAGTGCCGACCCGAGCAGGAAGAGGAACACTCCGAAAAGCAGGAGGTTCTTCCGGCCGAATTGGTCGGAGAGCTTGCCGTAAATCGGACCGGTGATGGTCGAGGTCAGCAGGTAGACGGTGACCACCCAGGTGTACACGTCGATGCCCTTGAGGTCGGTCAGAATCCTGGGCATCGCGGTGCCGACGATCGTCTGGTCGAGCGCCGACAGGAACAGCGCCAGCAGGATGCCGATGAGGATCTCGGTCCGGGCACGGTGGTTGATCTGGACCGCCGGCTGGGCGACTACAGCTTCCTCGGCGGTTACGGGGACGGTGGGTTCCATGGTCAGGCAGGGGCTCCTTGGCGGTCGAGGCGCTCAGCAGCGAGACGCAGCTCGGTGAATAGTTCCAGCGCGCGGCGCTGTTGGTCGGGCTTGAGCTGAGCGAGCACGGTCGCCAGCTGGCGACGACGGACGAGGTCGATCTCCTCTGCCGCAGCGCGTCCGGCGGCGGTCGTCGAGACGGTGACCACGCGCCGGTCGTCGCTGTCGCGGCCGCGCTCAACCAGGCCGTGCTCGACCATGCGGTCGATGAGCCCGGTCACGTTGGGTAGCGATACGTTGAGCGAGTCGGCGAGATGGCTCATGGTCGATGGGCCATCGCTCATGAGCATGAACAGGACGTGGAGCTGCGTCGAGGAAATCAAGCGCAGGCAGCCCTCGCGGGCAACCGCGCGGCGCTGGCGAGCGACGAGCGGCTCGAGCTCGTCGAGGATCCGCTCGACCAGGTTTGGGGCAGCGACACTCAAAAGGTGATTCACTCCGTCTAAATAGTTAACGCAGCATTCAGGATTATGCCGAGCGCCTCGCGTCTCGTCAAACGCCCGGGCAGGCCGGCCGCGAGCTATTTCACTCGCTGAATGAATGAACGGTCGACTGAACACCGGATGCGAATCTCATGGGCACGTCCCAAGCGAGATTTCATCCACACAGAGCATGAATCGTCGCCCGGACGAGCACCTGAATGCCCGCTCAGTCTTTTCGACGGACGGTTCATTCGCTCGTTGTATAGGTGGACAAATGCCCTGGACGCGATCAGCGCAGGCGAACGAGCCGGCGCGGTGGCCAATAGCGCAGCCAGGGACGGCCGACCACCAGCGAATCCCCGACTGGGCCGATGCGCTGCCCGGCATGGGCGGGGTTGTCGCTCGCGAGGATCAGCTGACCTGCGTCGTCGATCTCGACCACGCGCTTGACAACAAGGCGCGGCCCAGCATACGCCACGGCTAGCTCGCCCAGCACTGGCCGCGCGTCCGGATCGACGAGCAGCCAGTCACCGTCGCGCAGCGTTGGCTCCATCGAGTGTCCGGCCACGGCGACGCGGTGTCGCCACGACCGGACGATGCGGCGGATCAGGCCGGTGTCGTCGCCTGCATGCGGGTCGTGGCCGGACCGCCGGTCTCGCGCCACATCTGGTCGATCTTGTCGATCAGGTCGAGCAGCTTCTGCGCCTCAGCGAGGTCGAGCGAGCGCTTGACGAGCGACGCCTGCTTGGCAGCCTTCCAGCACGTCTCGTGGAGGTTTGGGAACTTGTCCACGTGCTCGGGCTTGAAGTAGTCGTGCCACATGACGTCGATGTGGTGCTTGGCGAGCTCGGCGCGCTCTTCCTTGACCGCGATGCAGCGCGTCCGAAACAGCTCGTCACTCGACGCGGCGTACTTCTCCATGATGCGGTAGCACGACTCAGCCTCGATGCGCGCCTGCTGCGGGTCATAGACGCCGCACGGAATGTCGCAGTGGGCGTGGGCAGTGGCGCGCGGGGCAAGCGCGTTCAGGATTCGGAACATCTCAGGTGGCCTCCTTCATGCGAGGCGACCATTCTGCCCCCGCGGCGGATTCGCTGCGCTGCCGAAAGCAGGTGATCTCGTTACGGCTAGTGGCCGAAGATCAGGCTCGGCACCGCAAGGCTGATCGAGAGCAGCGTGATCGCGATGGTCGCGCGCTCGCGGCCAAGGCGCGAAACCAGCATGGCACCCGGGATCATCGGCGCGATCGATCCGGCAAGGAGCGGAACGACGATCCACCAGTTGGCCGTGGCGCTGTTGAACGCGGTCTGGGCGGTGACGAAGCCGACCACGGCAGATGCCGCCATGAACACTCGGGCGACCAGCGAGGAGCCAACCGCCCGGCGCGGATCCACGCGCGAAAGGATGAGCAGCGTCATGCCCACGGGTCCCCAGCCTGCGCCCGAGATCCCTGACGAGAATCCGGCCACCAGGCCGATGCCACCGATGCGCACCTGCGGCACGTCATGGGCTGCGCGCACGTTGCCCAGGCCGCGCACCCGCATGGTGGCGAACACGATGAGGCCGACGATGATGATCAGCGCGGCAATGACCCGGGTGATGGCTTCCTGGGGAAGCATGGCCGCGAACAACGGACCCATGAACGCGCCGATCACGCCGCCGATGAGCAGCGGCACTGCGACCGCACGCGAGAAATTGCCCATGCTGTAGTGCGACCCGGCGGCCAGCGGGACGACCAGCACCTGTAGCGCCAGCGACAGCGCGGCGACGAAACGGGCGTCGACGCCCAGGAGCAGCAGCCCCGGGACCAGCACGCCGCCGTAGACCCCGACAGACGATACGGCGATGCCAGAGGCGACCGCGATCACGGCGCTCAAAACGATCAGCTGGCGTTGGTCGCCCGGGGCAATGAAAAATGTTGCGGCGATCGCGATCAGGCTGATGAGCGGCAGGACGATGCCCGCGATGAGCGTGCGCCGCGAAACGCCGACTCGTTCCGCCCAGTCGTCAAGTCGCGAGCCAAGAGACCTTTTGGGCGCAGCAGCGGCCACGGCGGTCGAAGTTTGGGGGAGGCTTGTATCGGTCATGAGGCGCGCTATACTACGGCGACCCAACTAATCTGACAATCCCTAGTAAGTTTATGGTGATTGAGGCGAAGTGATCCCCCTTGAAACGCAGCCCGAGGTCGTGGCGCGCGCCAATCTGAGCCATCTCGATGCGCTGGAGGCCGAGTCGGTCTTCATCATGCGCGAGGTGGCGGCCGAGTTCGAGCGGCCGGTCCTGCTGTTCAGCGGCGGCAAGGATTCGATCGTGATGCTGCGCCTGGCAGAGAAGGCCTTTCGGCCGGCCAAGTTCCCGTTCCCGGTCATGCACATCGATACCGGCCACAACTTCCCCGAGGTGCTCGAGTACCGCGACCGGACCGTCGAGCGGCTGGGCGAGCGACTGATCGTGGCGTCGGTCCAGGAGTCGATCGACAAGGGCCGGGTGAAGGAAGAGCCGGGCAATCCGTCGCGCAACCGGCTGCAGACGACGACCCTGCTCGACGCGATCGCCGAGCACCAGTTCGACGCCGTGTTCGGTGGGGCGCGGCGCGACGAGGAAAAGGCACGCGCCAAGGAGCGCGTCTTCTCGCTGCGCGACGAGTTCGGCCAGTGGGAGCCCAAGGCGCAGCGGCCCGAGCTGTGGAGCCTCTACAACGGCAAGATCCGCAAGGGCCAGCACATGCGCGTGTTCCCCATTTCGAACTGGACCGAGATGGACGTGTGGCAGTACATCGCAGCCGAGAACGTCGAGGTTCCCTCGATCTACTTCGCGCACGAGCGCGACGTCTTCCGGCGCGACGGCATGTGGCTCTCGACGAGCGAGTTCCTGCCCCATCGCGACGACGAAGAGGTCCAGCGCATGACCGTCCGCTACCGGACGGTGGGTGACATGACCTGCACCGGCGCGGTCGATTCGCCCGCGGCCAACGTCCGCGACATCATCCTGGAGGTCGCCGCCGCGCGCATCACCGAGCGCGGCGCCACTCGCGCCGACGACTCGTTCAGCGAGACGGCGATGGAAGACCGCAAGCGCGAGGGCTACTTTTAATCACAAGCGGAATGGACGGGGTGCGGCGTCAGCTGCAACCCGGCCGTGTAGCGCGTAGCAGCGGCCCGAGGGCCGCCCTGCGGAGGTAAATCAAATTGGATCTGCTCAGGTTCTCCACTGCGGGCTCGGTCGACGACGGCAAGTCGACGCTGATCGGCCGCCTGCTGTACGACTCCAAGGGCATCTTCGAGGATCAGCTGGCAGCGATCGAGCGCACCAGCCGACGCCGCGGCTACCAGCAGGTCGACCTGGCGCTGCTCACTGACGGCCTCCGCGCCGAGCGCGAGCAGGGCATCACGATTGATGTCGCCTATCGCTACTTCGCGACGCCGCGGCGCAAATTCATCATCGCCGACACGCCCGGCCATGTTCAGTACACGCGCAACATGGTCACCGGCGCGTCGACTGCGGATCTGGCGATCGTGCTCATCGATGCGCGCAAGGGCGTCCTCGAGCAGTCGCATCGGCATGCCTTCATCGCGACGTTGCTGGGCATCCCCCACCTGGTGGTCGCGGTCAACAAGATGGACCTGGTCGGCTATTCCGAGGAAGTCTTCAACGCGATCCGCGACGACTTCAGCGCCTGGGCGCAGAAGCTCGACGTGCACGACATCCAGTTCATCCCCCTTTCGGCGCTGCACGGCGACAACGTCGTCACCCGCTCGGTGGCCATGCCCTGGTACCAGGGTCCGTCGCTGCTCTATCACCTGGAGAACGTGTACATCGGCTCGGACCGCAACCTGATCGATGCCCGCTTCCCGGTGCAGTGGATCATCCGGCCGCAGACCGATGCCCACCACGACTACCGTGGCTACGCCGGCCAGATCGCGGCGGGCGTGTTTCGCAAGGGCGACCAGGTCACGATCCTGCCCAGCGGCAAGACGACGCGCATCAAGCGCATCGAGACCATGGACGGCGAGCTCGAAGCGGCGGGACCGCCGCACAGCGTGTCAATGCTGCTCGAGGACGAGATCGACATCAGCCGCGGCGACATGATCTGCCGGCCGCACAACCAGCCCACCGTCGCCAACGAGCTGGACTCGATGATGTGCTGGATGGCTGACTCGGCCCTTCGGCCGGGTGGTCGGTACCTGCTGAAGCACACCACGAGGACGGTCAAAGCGGTCGTCGACGACCTGCGCTACCGGATCGACGTCAATTCGCTCCACCGCGATCAGACCGCTGACCAGCTGGGGCTCAACGAGATCGGCCGAATCCATCTGCGCACGAGTGCGCCGCTTCTGCTCGATCCGTACGACCTTTCGCGCACTACGGGCGGCTTCATCCTGATCGATGAGGCGACGTATGACACGGTCGGTGCGGGCATGGTCATCCACGCCGGACCGGAGAAGCAGCAGCTGCCCGCCGACGAGGCGCTGGAAGGCGCGCTCGATGACGCTGAGGTGCCCGCCGCGGCCTGAGCCGGGCCCCTAATATCTGGGGCACATGACGCAGAGCGGCGAGCTGTTCGGGGAGAGCCCACAGGCATGCCCGTTCATCGCCCTCGAGCTTGACCGCGACAGGCGCTCTGACAAGCCCGACTACCGCCACCGCTGCTTCGCCGAGCCGACCCCTCAGCCGCGGGCGATAGCCCACCAGGAGCGCTACTGCCTCAGCCCGGAATTCGCGGCGTGCCCCATCTTCCAGGGCTGGGCAATGCGTGCGGCCGCGCGACCGGTGCCGCTGCCGCAGGGGCTCGAGAGCCGCGCCAAAGGCGCTCCACCGTCGGTCGATCAGCCGCCGCGCGTGCCGACTCAGCCGGCGCTCCCGCCCGACGTGCCGCTGGTTGTGCCGCTGCCGGGTGAGGCGTGGCCCGGTGACGCTTTTTCGATGCCGGTCGCGCCCGACGCGCCGAGCCAGCTCGCCGCGTTCGACGCCGCCCCGGACAGTGGACCGGCTTCGCCGGCGGTGCCAGCCATGTCAGGCGCACCGCCCTCTGCCCCGCTCGCCGACGGCTCAGAGGGCACGGACGACACGGACGGCACGGACGAGCCCCCGGTGCCCGGCTTCCTGGCCGGGCGCGCCGAGCGGCCCGGCGCGCCACGGCCGCGCGCGTCGCGACCCGAAATGCCCTACAAGGAAACGGTCACCCGCGAAGACGTCGTGCCGTCGTGGGATCTCACCAACAGGTTCGGCGCCGAAGCCGTCGACCGGCGCGGCCGCGATGGGTCCGGCGGCGACGATGGCGGCGGCGATCGCTTTGGCGGGATGATCAGGGCCGTCGTGGTGATCGCAATCCTGGCCCTGGGCGTGCTGGGCGTCATCTTCCTGCCGGGCCTGCTCGCGGGCAAAGGTCCGGCCGCATCGGCCACGCCGACGTTCTCGACGGCGCTGCCGAGCGGCCTCGTGTCGCCCTCGTTGCCGGCCGGTCCGACAGGCTCGCCGCTGGTCACCGCTGTCCCCACCGCGCAGGTCACGCCCACCCCTGCGGTGACGCCGCGGCTCTATCGCGTCAAGGCCAGCGACAACTCACTGACGCAGATTGCGCATCGATTCGGGCTGACGCTGCGGCAGCTGCTCGACGCGAACCCGCAGATCACCAACCCCGACATCATCCAGGTGGGCCAGGTGATCACCATCCCCCAGCCGCCTTCGGATACGCCGCAGCCCAGCGCGTAACCGTCTGGCGCGCGGCGCGCGGGATCAGCGCGGGGCGAGGTTGATCGCGGTGATCTTGCCCACCTCGACGCGGAACGTGGCGTCGAGGTGCTGCGACTGCACGCCGGGGCGCATGACCATCAGGTCGATCTCGACGTTTGCACCCATGTCGCGCTCGTTGGCCGGGATCATGCGCATGCCCTTGTCGGCGCGCAGGAACCAGCCGCCGACCTGGTCGATGCCGCGCAGCGTGCGGGCGTTGTCACCAACATGGACGCGCATCTCGACGCGCTCGTCCATGAGCTTCAGCGCGTCATCGCGCTGACCGGCGTTGAGCAGCTCGAAGAACTGCTCCATGGTTTCAGTGGCTCCCATATGTGCCTGAGTCTATCGGCTGAGCCGGACTGACTCGCTAGAAGCCACCACCTGCGCCGCCCCCGCCTCCACCACCACTGCCGCCGCCGCCGAAACCGCCCGACCCGCCTGAGCCCGACGACGAGGGCGAGTTGCCGATCGACGACAGTGCGGACATCATCCCGCCAAAGTCGGGTATGACCGAGCCGGACATCAAACCCGGCGCAATGCCGCTGTAGCCACCCGAGCCACCTGAGCCGAGGCCGCTGCCGTACCACACCGGCAGCCACGGGTGGTACGTCGAAACGCCGGCCTGCTGGTCCTCAGCGCTGCGGCTCAGGACTGCCTCGACGTCGTGCTGCAGGCCCAGCGCGACACCCCACGCGACCGCCTGGTCGGGTGTCTCCATCCATGCCAGGGCGGGCTGCTCGACCACGGTGTTCATCGACCGCGCCAGGGCCATGGTGTTCTCCATGGTTCGGCGGTAGGCCGCGAGCATGGCGTAGATCATGGCGCCGGCCATCGTCCGCGCCGGCATCGCCCGCGCGATCACTAGCACCACGCCCGCGGCGGCCATCCAGCACACGGAAGCGAACACCAGGCCGCCAGAGGGAATGTTCACCGCGATGATGAACGCGACGAAGCCCAGGATGAGCAGCAGGATCGCCCGCCCCGCCCAGCGTGACACGGCCTTGGCCGGCGCCTCGCGGAACCAGCCCTTGCGCACGACGTGTGATTCGATCTGGCTGTCGAAGCCGCTCACGTACTTGCCGAACTTGAGCAGGTCGGACGAGTCGATGTAGTTGCCGCTCAGCGGGGAGGCGATGCCGCGCAGGCGCTCGAGCGCGTACTGCTCGGCGTTTGACAGTGGCTTGCGCCGGTTGCGCGCGATGTTCGCGTCGTCGGCGGGGTAGGTGTCGTTGACCTGGATGCCCGCCTTGGTGCGCAGCCCCAGCAACCCGCCCTCAGGCTTGAAGCTCAGCTCGCCGCGACTCGCCAGATCGAGCATCGCCGTCGTCAGGGCGCGGCGCGTCGAGCGGCCTTCCCAGATGACGGCGCCGGACGCGGCGGTCAGGTCGGGCGGCGGCGCCGGCATCAGCACCGATGGGTCGTCGAGGTACACCGGGTCCTTGCCGTAGCGCAGCCATGCGACCGCCGCCCAGCCCACGAACAGGAGGAAGGCGCCCGGCCCGGCGATCAGGCCGATCGCGGCATCGATGATGCGCGCCCGATTCAGCAGTTGGGCGTGCTCGGGCGTGGCGTTGGCATCGATCTTGCCGAGTGCCGCCAGGATGGCGCCATCGATATCGCACTGAATCAGGAGCGGCTTCATGTCCTCGTCGAAGATGGCTTGGCGCTCACCGTCCGACAGGTAGGCGGCCTTGTAGCCGTCACCCGCGTAGAGCTGCACCTGGCCGTTGCCGCTGACCCCGGGCAGGCACTGCAGCCGGTTCATGTTGACGAGGATTGCGAGCCCGTCGAAGAAGCCGGCGCGACCGATGCCCCATTGGTCGAGCAGCGCCTTGGCGTCGTCGCGGGTCGAGTCTTCGTCTGAGCCCGGCTTGTACTGGGTGTAGATGGCGATCTCGGCGCCGGTGCGGCGCTCGATGTCGGTGATGATCTGCGTGGCCCGCGCCTCGGTCACAGGCGTCAGGACTTCGGCGTAGTCGTAGACGACCTGGTCGATGATCGGGGCGGGGAAGGGCGGGCCGGCCAGCGGCGGATTGGCCGCGAACGCCGCGGCACCGCCAACGGCCAGCAGCCAGCCAGCGGCCAGCGCAGCGCGAAGAATGGCGATGGACCGGTGCCGGATCATGGTCTAGCTCATGGGGGCGTTGGGGCCGGTGACGGTGCTCGTGACGATGCGATTGTCGGCCCTGATGCGCCGCACGAGCTCGGCGGCGAGCTCATAGCGACCGAAGCTGGGCATGATGTATGTACCGTGGACCGACGGCGCAAGTGCCTCGAGCAACCTGTGTGCCATCTCAAGGCCAACTTCGGCGCCGCGTTCGCCCGCAGCATGCATCTGTGCCCGGACCTCGTCGGGGATGGTGATGCCGGGCACCTCGTTGTGCAGGAAATCGGCGTGCCGGGCGGTGTGCAACGGCAGCACGCCCAGCAGAACCGGCACGGGCGGGCCGCCTGGCCAGCGGCTGGCCGCGCGGTCCATGAAGCGATCCCACTGGTCGCGCGAATAGATGGGTTGGGTCATGACGAGATTCGCGCCGGCCTCGATCTTGGCGACGAGCCGGTCGATCTCGCTGTCGAGCTTGTCCGCAGTTGGATCGAGCGCGCAGGCGACGGTGAAGCCAGCCGGGCTGCCGATTGGCTTGCCGGCCTGGTCCTCGCCGCGGTTGAGCCGCGCCAGGATGCCGATCAGCCCGACCGAGTCGACGTCCCAGATGCCGGTGCCGCTGGGATAGTCACCAACGCGCGGCGGATCTCCGGTCAGCGCCAGGATGTTGCGCACGCCCAGCGCATGGGCGCCCAGCAGCTCCGATTCGAGCGCCATCAAGTTGCGGTCGCGCGTCGTGAAGTGGACGACACACTCGAGATCGAGATCGTGCTGGATGCCAAAGGCAACGGCGAGGGCGCCCATGCGCACCCGGGCCATGGCGCTGTCGCTGATGTTGACGACGTCCACGCCGGCTTCCTGGAGCAGCCGCGCTGCTTCGATGGTGCGCTCGATCCGGACGGAGCGCGGCGGATCGATCTCGACGCTCACGATGAACGTGTCCTGCGTCAGCAGCTGCGCGAGACGGGTGGGCGGCGGCGCTTCCGTCGCCGAGCCACTGGGACGTTCCGCGACCGGCGTGCGCGGCGTGCCGCCGATCTCCGGTTTCTCGTCGATGACGGCGCCACCCGACCGCTGCCGGGCGTGATAGATGTCGAGCGCCTGGCGCATGTGGCGGATGTGCTCCGGGGTCGTGCCGCAGCAGCCACCGACTATCCGCGCACCGGCATCCAGGAAGCGGGGCACCTCACCTGCGAAGTAGGCCGGCCCGGCGGCGTAGACGAACTGGCCCTCCACGCGCTGCGGCAGACCGGCGTTCGGCACGATGGAGCGCGCCAGGCCAGCAGACGGGCGGCCCATCTGGGTCAGCGCGTCGAGGCAGATCTGCGGCCCCACGCCACAGTTCACGCCCACCGCGTCGACACCGGCCTGGGCGAGTGCCGTGGCAGCGGTCTGCGGGCTGGTGCCGTCGACTGCGAGCAGCTCCTCGCCGAACGTCATCTGGGCGACGATCGGCAGATCGGACAGCGAGTGCGCTTCGCTGATGCCGATCAACAGCTCGTGCAGGTCGCTGAATGTTTCGAACAGCAGCAGATCGACGCCGCCCTCGAGCAGGCCCTCGATCTGCTCCCTGAACGCGGCCCGGATCTGCTCCTCGAGCGGTCCCTTGGGGCCGTGCAGCGGCGTCTCGAGCGGCCCGATCGAGCCGGCCACCATGACGTCGCGCTTGCCTGCCACGTCCCTGGCTTCGCGCGCTATCTGTGCCGCGCGGCGATTGAAGATGCCGGCCTTGTCGCCCAGGCCGTACGGCTTGAGCCGCAGCCGGTTCGCGCCAAAGCTGTGGGTCTCGATCGCGTCGGCGCCGGCCTCGATGTACTCGCGATGGATGGCGCCGATCAGGTCGGGCCGCGTTTCGACCAGCTCGTCGAGCGACGCCCGCTGCGGCAGGCCGCGCGAATAGAGCAGCGTGCCCATGGCGCCGTCGAGCAGCAGCGGGGCTTTCGCGAGCCGCTCGGCAAACGCCTTCTTCTGGTGTGACGCGGTCCCACTCACGCTCGGAAGGTTAAGGCAACGACGCGAGCGAGCCGCGTCGGCGGAGCAGCGTCAGGTGCTCGCCGTCCCACGCTACCTCGGGCGGGCGCGGCCGGCCGTTGTACGACGAGAACATCGCCGAGCCGTAAGCGCCCACGGTCCCGATCGCCACGATGTCGTCGCGCGCCAGCGGCGGCAGGGACGCCATGCCAAACGTGTCGGTCGACTCGCAGATCGGTCCGTCCACCCGCACCGGGGTCGAGTCGGCGTCTGTGCCTTCAGTCGGCCGTCCAAGGCTGGTGATCGCGCGCATTGGGTGGATCGCGCCATAAAGGGCGGGGCGGATGAGCTCGGTCATGCCGGTGTCAAGCACGACCAGCGTGGGTTCGCGGTCGCGCACGTGGAGCACCCTACCGACCAGCCAGCCCGAGGCTGCGACGAGCGACCTGCCGGGCTCGATGGCCAGGCGCTTTGGGCGCGATTTGGCGGGCAGCTCGCGCAGCTCGCGTGCCGTCTCCCTGGCGAAGAGAGCGGCACCGGGGATGGAGTCGGAGTCGGCGTCGTTCATGGGCGCGGGGAAGCCGCCGCCCGCGTCGAGCGTGTCGAAGTGAGGCAGCGCGGCACGGTTGAGCTCGAGCAAGCGCAAGCCGACGCGAAACGCCGAGCGCCACGCATCAACCGCGCCCAGCTGTGAGCCCACGTGCAGGTGGATGCCGCGCCAGCGCAACGGCCCATTGGGTCCGCCGCCGGCGTCGATGACCGCGGCGAGCTCCTCCGGGGAGACGCCGAACTTGGCGTCGGGCGCGCCCACGGCGAGCGAATGATGTGTCTCCGGCGCCACGCCGGGGTTGACGCGGACGAGGACATCGATGCGCGGCTTCCCAGTGGCAAGTGCGGCCAGGGCAGCCGCGTCGTCTGTGCTCTCGAGGCTCACCCACAGGAGTGGCGTGCCGTCGTGCGCCAGCCGCGCGGCCAGGGTGAGGTCCGCGGTGGTCTTGCCGATGCCCTCCAGCGCGATCTGCGCCGGCGCGAGCCCGGCCCGCCGCGCCAGTGAAACCTCGCCGCTCGAAACCGCGTTTGCCCCGAACCCGGCCGCCGCGATCTCGCGCACCAGCGCTGGCAGGCCATTGGCCTTCAGCGAGTAGAGCCGGATCCAGGGGTCCGGGAATGCGTCGGCTACCTGCCGGGCGTCTGCCCGGAGCCGTGCCAGGTCATACAGGTAGAGCGGCGTGCCAAAGCGCTTTGCGGCAGCGAGCGCGGGACCCACGGTGATTCCGCCGGTCGCGGTAGCGGTCAGATGCCGGGCGTCAGCTTGCGAACAAGCGCCACGATCGCGGCGACGATGCTGATCAGGAGTGACACCAGGAACGCGGCGACGATCGTGTCGACGCCGATCGCGGCGGGCGGCCAACCCGCCAGCCGCAGACCCAGGTTGAGGCTGTCACTGATCGCGGCCGCGACCATGACCAGGGCAACGTTGATGATCAGCCCCACCAGGCCAAAGGTGAGCAGGTTAAGCGGCAGGCTGAGCGTCTTCACGATCGGTCGGAGGTAGGCGTTGACCAGGCCGAAGACGATCGCCAGCAGGGCCAGCTTGAGCAGGTCCGTGGGAGCGTGGACCCTGGGGACGAATTGGACCGCGAGCACGAGGGCGACGCCGTTGACGATCACGCGGATCAGCAGGTCCAGGAGCATGGGTTGATGCTACAACTCGGCCAGCCTCGCTAGGATGCTTGACGTCGCCCCGCTGGAGATGATTGCGCCTTGACTGACATCGCTGCAGCACCGTTCGTGTCGCTTGCGCCTGACAACCGACCCGCACCCGTGACTGCCTTCGACCACACGCTCAAGGCGTTCCTGGACGACTTCTTCGCGGCCCAGCCGGTCTGGGCGACGCAGATCGGCTTCCACGCGTTCGACGACCGCTGGCCAGACATGTCCGAAGACGGCCGCCTCGCCCGACTCGCACTGCTGCGCGATCACGCGAGCACCTTCCAGGCACTGGCCGATGGCGATCTGAGCGAGGACGAGCAGATCGACCGGGGCATCGTGCTCGAGGCGATCGAGGCGATGATCTTCGAGGACGACGAGCTGCGCGAGCCTGCCTGGGACGCGCTGAGCTACGTGTCGCTGGCGGGCAGCGGCCTGTTCAGCCTGCTGGCGCGGGAGTACGCGCCGTGGGCTCACCGGGGAGCCGCGTTTGCGGGACGGTTGCGCGGTTTGGTGGCGCTGCTCGACGCGGCCGCGGTCGCGCTGACCGGACTGGACGGGCGGCCGGTGTCGCGCTTGCACGTTGAAACGGCGCTGGCGCAGATGAGCGGCATCACCGAGCTCATCGACGATGGCGCGGCCGAAGCGGACAAGCAGGCGGCGTCCGAACCCGCGGTCGCGGCGGCGGTGCGAGAGGCGGCTGAACCGGCTCGCGCCGCGGTGGCGCGCTTCGAGCAGAAGCTGCGCGCAGACATCATGCCGCGCGCGGAAGGTGAGGGCCGCCTGGGCGCTGATCTGTTCGCCAAGAAGCTGCGCCACACCACTTCGAGCGACCTTGCGCCCGACACGCTTGGCGCGAGGGCGCGCCGCGACTACGACTTGGTCCGTGCCGAGATGCTGCGCCTTGCCCGCCTTGCTTGGCCGCAGTGGCTGCCCGGCGAAGCGATGCCCGACGACGGCGACGAGACGATCAGGCGAGCGCTGCTGGCCATCGCGCAGGTCCACCGCCAGCCGGCAGATCTGCTCGACTTCAGCCGCGACGAAGTGCGCCGGATCGAGGATTTCTGTCGCGCCAACGACGTCATCGGGTTGCCTGACGAGCCGCTGATGGTTACCTGGACGCCGGTCTTCATGCGCGCCTATGGTCGCGCCTTCCTGCAGGCACCGGGGCCGCTCGACAAGGGACTGTCGAGCTACTTCTGGATCTCGCCGCCAGATGAGGACGCGACGCCTGAAGCGATCGAGTCGTACATGCGCGAGGACAACGACCGCATGCTCCGCCTGCTGGCGATTCACGAGGGCGTGCCCGGCCACTACGTGCAGGGCGCGTACTCGAACCGGTCGCCCAGCCTGGTGCGCGCGGTCTTTGGCAGCGGCGTGTTTGCCGAGGGCTGGGCGGTATACGTGACCCAGGTGATGATGGACCTGGGCTACGGCGAGCACGAGCCGGCGCTGCTGCTCAACCATTGGAAGTTCTACCTGCGCGCGATCACCAACGCGTTGATGGACGTGGCGATCCACGTCGAGGGCATGACCGAAGAGCAGGCGATGGCGCTCATGGTGGGCGGTGGCTTCCAGGAGACCGACGAGGCGCGCGCCAAGTACCTCCGGGCGCGGCTCACCTCCACCCAGCTCACGACCTACTACCTGGGTTCGATCGGCATGTGGGAGCTGGAGGAGGAGGGCCGGCGGCGGGCGGCCATTGCCGCCGGGGCGAGCGCGGACGCCGTGCCGCCGCAGCGCATCGTGGGTGGCATTGGCGCCACGCCCGGCTTCAACTACCGCGCCCACCTGGAAGCGGTCATCGCGCACGGTCAGCCGCCCATCAAGTGGCTGCGCCGGGCGATGTTCGGGACACGCTGAAGGCGATCGGGGTGGACTTTGGCCTGATCCTGCCGTCATATCGGGCGGGCGCGTCGGTCGAGAGCATCGAGGCGGCGTCGGCGAC
>DAIERN010000040.1 GCA_027346765.1 Chloroflexota bacterium
TGGGTTGGGGGGTGGCCGACGGCGCTTGGGTAGGCTCATCGGTCGGCGCGGTGGTGGGAACGATGGTCGGAACGGCAGAGCTCGACGGGTGGCTGGTCGGTGTGGCCGGAGCATTGGTGGGTCCGGCGCTGGGTGATTGACTGGCGGTTCCACAGCCCGCGAGGGCCACGGTCAGGGCGACGGCAGCCAGGGCCCGGACGCGAAACCAAACCTTCTTCTCAGCCATGCGCTTCTCCTCTCGTCTCGTTGTCCATCGTGGTGATTCCATTGGCGATTACGAAAGTGTGCTTGGGCAACCAGCTCAGGCGCACCTGCTGGCCTACGCGATGCTGCTCGCCAACGCCACTTACCTCCAGGTTCTGGGTGTAGACGACGACGTCGCGCCCCTCGTCAAGACGGACGACGTATTGAGTGCTGACGCCCACATAGCTGGCATCGCTGACGCGGCCGAGCAGTTCGTTGCTACCGTCCTCGTGCCGGGCAGCAGCTTCGTCGGACGTCGTCTGGAGGCGCAGCTTTTCCGGCCGCACACCGACCTGGACGGAGCTGCCTACAGGCATGTCGCGTCCGGGCGCTCGCACTCGATGACCGTCATCAAGCTCCACCTCGATCACGCCGCCCGATCCAGCGACTACCCGCCCGTCGAGCAGATTGGACACGCCCAGAAAGCCGGCCACGAACGCGGTCGACGGGCGCTCATAGAGCTCCTCTGCCGTGCCCAGCTGTTCCACCTTGCCGGCACGCATGACGGCGATGCGATCAGACATCGTCATCGCCTCTTCCTGATCGTGGGTCACATACACGAAGGTGATCCCGACTTCAGTCTGGATGCGCTTGAGCTCGAGCTGCATCTGCTTGCGCAGCTTGAGATCCAGCGCGCCGAGCGGCTCGTCGAGCAGCAGCACGCGGGGATGGTTGATCAACGCCCGGGCGAGCGCGACGCGCTGCTGCTGGCCGCCCGAAAGCTGGCTCGTCTTGCGCCGTTCATAACCCGGCAGCTCAACCAGCGCCAGGAACTCGGCCACGCGGCGGCGAACCTCCGCGTCCGGGGTGCGCCGCCGACGCAGGCCAAAGGCGACGTTCTCGAAGACATTCAGGTGCGGGAACAGGGCGTAGTTCTGGAATACGGTGTTGACATCGCGCTTATGCGGAGGCCGATTGGTGACGTCCGCGTCACCCAGAAAGATGGTGCCGCTGGAGGCCTCCTCGAAGCCCGCGATCATGCGCAGCGTCGTCGTCTTGCCGCAGCCCGACGGACCGAGCAGCGAGAAGAACTCGCCATGCTCGATATCGAGCGACAGATCGTCGACGGCAACGACGTCGTGGAAACGTTTGGTAACGCGGTCGAGCCGAACGTCAGCCTGGGCCACAAACTCCTCCGATATCACACATTACAGCGCGGCCCCGCTGGTGACGTCGCCAGCCAGGCGCTGGGCGATGTATACCGGCACGACGCTGATGACGATCAGGACGAGCGCCACCACGTTCACGACGGGCAGGTCATTCGGCCGCTGGATCGCGCCGTAGATCCACATCGGCACGGTCTGCGTACCCGCGCCGGCAGTGAAGATGGTGACGATGATCTCGTCGAACGACAGCCCAAAGGCGAGCAGGCCGCCCGACAGCAAGGCCGTCAGGATGCCAGGCAGGGTCACGCGGCGGAAGGTAGTGAAACCGTCGGCGCCCAGGTCGGCCGACGCCTCTTCCGGGGTCCGCGGCAGTCGCCGCAAGCGGGCGATGACGTTGTTGTAGACGACGACCACGCAGAACGTAGCGTGGCCGACGATGATCGTCAGCAGCCCAAGGTCCACGCCGAACGTGGTGAAGGTCGTGCGCAACGCGATCCCGGTGATGACGCCGGGCAGCGCGATCGGCAGGACGAGGAAGAAGCTGATCGTCTGCTTGCCAAAGAAGTCGAAGCGCTGCACAGCGAGCGCGGCGAGCGTGCCCAGGATGAGCGCTAACGTCGTCGCGGTGGTCGCGGCGAGGATGGAGTTGCCGACGGCCTTGATGACCGCCGGATTCCGCGCGGCTTCGACAAACCAGTCGAGCGTCAGGCTCGACGGCGGCCAGACCTGGATCCTGCTGGAGTTGAAGGCGTAGATCGCCAAAACGACCAGCGGCAGGTAGATGAAGCCCAACACGAGCACCGACATGAGCCTCAGGAATATGCGCATGTAGCGCGGCTCGGTCATGACCCGCGGCTCACAGGTTCTCGAACGCGCCCAGGCGCCGGGCGACCAGCAGGTACGCGATCATGATCGAGATCGGGATGAGCGAGTACGCCGCTGCGAGCGGCAGGTTCACGTTGGCCGAGTTGTCGTAGATGACATTGCCGATGAACTTGGCGTCGGCCACCAGGTCAGGCGTGATGAAGTCGCCCAAAGTGAGCGAGAACGAGAAGATCGAACCCGCCACCAACGCCGGGAAGATCAGCGGCAGGACCACCCTGCGGAAGGTCGTGAAGCTCTTGGCCCCCAGGTCGGCCGAGGCTTCAAGGAGCGAGCCCGGGATGCGCTCAAAGCCAGCGAAGATCGGCAGGATCACGTAGGGCAGCCACAGGTACGACAGGACGAGCCAGGCGTTGAGATCCTCCGACAGGCCGGGGCCCTTCATGCTCAGCGGCGCGAGCAGCCAGTCGGCTACGCCGTTGCCCTGGAGGATGATCCGCCACGAGTAGACCTTGACGAGGTACGCGGCCCAGAGCGGGATGAGCACCGCGACGACCATCAGCCGGCGCGTCCGCGGTGATGCGATGCGCGCCATGTAGTAGGCGATGGGCAGCGCCAGGAGCGTGTCGGTGATCGTGACCGCGACCGCATTGCCCAGCGTGCGCAGCGCGATCGTGGCGTAGGTGGGGCTCCGAAAGAGCGTCTGAAAAGCATCGAGCGACCAGTTGAACGGCTCGACCTTGCCGGTGAATGCGTCCTTGGCGAAGAACGCGTTGAGCAGCAGGATCGCGAGCGATCCGATGTAGACGATCACCAGCCAGCCGAACGGCGCCGCCAGCAGCGCGCCCAGCCGAATGCGCGGCCTGGAGTGGATCCAGGAGCCCAGGCGTCGGCGCACGCTGAGCGTTGCGGGCTCGAGCGTCTCCGGCGCGGTGATGGGACCGGTTGGGCTAGTCATGGTGGGCTCCCCAACTCGCGCTGGGGAGCCCTTTCACAAGGTTAGGGTTGCCTGAACGGCTCAGGAGCCGCGCAGGTCGGTCCAAGCCTGGACCCAGTCGTCCTGGGTCTTGCAGGTCGTGGCCGGATCGCTGTCCGCACAGTCGGCCTGTGGCGTGGCCCAGTAGTGGACCTTCGAGAAGTAAGCCTCGTCGGTCGCGTGGAAAGTGTCGCAATGGCCGGCCGAGATCTTCTCAGCCTCGGCGCACGCCTGCGGACTGGTCGGCGCCTCGCCGAACCAGACCGTCGCCTGGGCGTTGGCCACCGGCGACATCATCCAGTCCATCCACTTCAACATGCAATTGGGGTGGGCGGCGTTCTTGGCCATCATCCAGGTGTCCGACCAACCGGTCGAGCCTTCGTCGGGCAGCGTGCTGTCGACGGGCTGGCTGTCGGCCTGGAGAACGTTGACCTGGTATTGCCACGTCGTGCCGACGACGACGTCGCCCGACGTGAAGGAGGTCACCTGGTCGGTCGCCGTGCCCCAGAACAAGGGTTGGTTGGCCTTGAGCTGGTTGAGCAGGTCGATCGCCGCCTGGAACTGCGCATCGTCGAGCTGGTAGATGTCGTTGATGCCCAGATCCGGCCGCTTGACCTTCAGGTGCAGCGCCGCGTCGGCGATGAAGATCGACGAGTCGTAGATGCTGATCTTGCCGGTGTAGGCCGAGCCGCCCTCCCAGATGGGATCCCAGCTGGTCGGCGCGGTGGCGATGGTGTCCGTGTTGTACGCGAGGACGTTGGCGCCGCGGCCGTGGGGCACGCCGTAATTCACACCATTGACGGTGTTGTGCGGCAGATCCTTGAGCGACGGGAACACGTTCGCGTAGTTGGGCAGCATGCGCGTATCGATGGGCGCGACGTAATCGCCCTGGATGAGGCGGGTGGTCGCGTCGCCGGACGCCGAGATGCCGTCGTAGTTGCCTGACTGCATCAACGAAACGCCGTTGTTCGAATCTGTCATGTCGGTCGTGCTGACGGCGCAACCGGTGGCGGACTCGAATGGGGTGACCCAGTCGTACGCCGGATCGCTCGCGCCGCGCTCGGCGTAGCCAGTCCAGATGACGAGGTTCAATGCGCCCTCGCCCGGGCCGATCGTCGGCACAGCTGCCTCAGTTGGTGCCGCCGTTGCGGTCGGCGCAGCTGTTGCCGTTGGCGCGGGTGTCGGCGCCGGTGTGGGTGTCGCGGCCGGGCCTCCGCAGGCAACGGCGACGAGCGCCAGCACCGCGACGAGACCCAACGTGCGTCGAGTAGCCAAGATCCTCTCCTCCACTTAGCCCCCCGGTTTGCCTCTACTGCACCGGCGCCTGAGCGTCAGCGCTGAGTGCCAGATTATGGATGCGTTTCCAGGTCAAACGCACCTTTTTGCCCTCCTGCGCCAGAGCGTCGCTGGACGTTCGGGCGAGGTTCTGCTGCTCGACGACGAGCGTCGCGCCGGCATCGAGGTCAACGAGGTAACGGGTGTCCGGACCCAGGTAGACGACCTTGCTGATGGTGCCCAGGCCGGACGATTCGTCGCTTGCCGGTGCGTCGTCCGGTTCGGCCAGGCGGATCTTCTCCGGGCGGACCGTGAACGTGCCCGGCTGACCCACGATCTGTTCAGCCGCGGCCCCGGTGATCAGGTTGGAGGTCCCGACAAAGCCGGCCACGAACCGCGTCGCTGGCTTCTCGTAGACCTCGGCGGGGCTGCCCACCTGCTCGATCCGGCCGCGGTTGAAGACGGCCATCCGGTCGGACATGGTGAGCGCCTCGCCCTGGTCGTGGGTCACGTAGATGAAGGTGATGCCCACCTGCTGCTGGATGCCCTTGAGCTCGATCTGCATCTCTTCTCTCAGTCGAAGATCGAGCGCGCCCAGCGGCTCGTCGAGCAAGAGGACACGGGGCCGGTTCACGAGCGCGCGCGCGAGGGCGACGCGCTGGCGCTGGCCGCCCGATAGCTGCGACGGCCGGCGCTTCTCGTAACCCTCGAGGCGAACCATGCGCAGCGCGTCGGTGACGCGCTCGCGGCGCTTGGCGGCGTCAACCTTGCGGATCATCAGCCCATAGCCGACGTTGTCGCCGACCGACATGTGCGGGAATAGCGCGTAGTCCTGGAAGACGGTGTTAACGTCGCGCTCGAACGGCGGCGAGTTGGTCACGTCGCGGCCGTGCAGCAGGATCCGGCCGGTCGTGGGCAGCTCAAACCCGGCGATCATGCGCAGCGTCGTCGTCTTGCCGCTGCCCGACGGGCCAAGCATCGAGAAGAACTCGCCGTCACGCACGTCGAGCTCGATCTCGTCGACGGCGACTACGTCACCGAAGCGCTTGCCAACCTTGTCGAGTCGAACAGCGCTTTCACCCGATGCGGCCAATCTGTCTCCCACGGTGCGACTGATCCCGAGAAGCGACGATGGCTCGCGCGCGCTCCGCCCCTCCAGCGCGGCCGTGGGCCGACTATCGGTGCGAGCGCGCCCCGATGTCAACCCTCAATCGCTCGCGTCACGCCGCGTAGTCGGTCGCGCGAGGGCGATGGGCTCTGGCGCGTGAGGCGTCCGGCGTGGTATCCATGGGCGGAGGGAAAATCGGACAGCCGGAGGGTCAGATGAAGCAGCACCAGGTGGCCATGCTCGGCACCGGGTTTATCGCCGACTTTTACGCCACGTCACTCCACGCCCAGCGCAGCCGCGACCAGGTGCGCATCGTGTATGGCCGGTCGGCCGAGCGTGGCAAGGCGTTCCGGGAGCGTTGGGGCGTGCCCGACTCGACGACGGACATGGCCGCGGCGATCAACCACCCCGACGTCGACGTGGTCGTCGTGGCGCTACCCAATCACCTGCACCTGGACGCCATCAAGGCGGTCGCGGCGGCGGGCAAGGCGGTGCTGTGCACCAAGCCGCTGGGTCGGAACGCGGCTGAGGCGAAGGAGATGCTCGCCGCGGTCGAAAAGGCGGGCGTGTTCGGCGGCTATCTCGAGGACCTGTGCTACACGCCCAAGACGCTCAAAGCGGTGCGCGCCGTTCGATCCGGGGCGGTTGGCGAGGTGACCTGGGTGCGTTCACGCGAAACCCATCCGGGGCCCCATTCGGCGTGGTTCTGGGACGGCCGACTCACCGGCGGCGGAGCCATCGTCGACCTTGGCTGCCACTGCATCGAGATCATCCGCAACTACGTCGGCAAGGACGTCCGACCGATGTCCGTCATGTGCCATTCCGACACGCTGGTCCACCCCATCGCCGACGAGGACAACGCGGTCGCGTTGATCAAGTTCGAGAACGGTGCTATCGGCCAATTCGAGGTGTCGTGGACGTTCCGCGGCGGCATGGACCTGCGCGACGAGGTCGCGGGCACTGCAGGCACGATCTGGACGAATCACTTACTGCGCACCGGCTTCGAGATGTTCACCGCCGGCACGGCCGGTGGATACGTGGCTGAGAAGGCCGAGTCGGAGAAGGGCTGGCTCTTCCCGGTGGGTGACGAGGTGGTCGAGCTGGGCTACGTCGACATGTTCACGGACATGTTCCGGGCGATCGAGGCGGGGACGGCGCCGCAGGAGACGTTCTACGACGGCTACGTGGTCAACGCGGTCATGGACGCCTGTTTCCGGTCGGCGAAGAGTGCCCGTTGGGAACCGGTGGAGATGTTCGAGTGGCGCGGCGGTGTCGCGCCGCGCATCGGCTATGGCCTTGCGCCCGAGCAGTACGACGGCAAGGTCGTGATCAAGCGCGAGATCCTGCCCGACGGCCGCCACAAGCTCATCCTGAAGGACCCGTCGAGCGGCGACTTCGAGGACCGCGTCGTCGCGGGCTAGCGGCGGCGCGCGGGCGCGCGACGCGGGCGCAAACCGGTATGCGGTCTATTCAAAAGATGTGAGTCATGCACAGTGGTTGGCGAGTCGCGCAGGGTGACTCAGGCTGTCAGGACGGGCTCCGAGTCGGCGGCGGGCGGCGGCGCCGACGATGAGGCCGGTGCGCCTGCGTCGGCGCCAGAATCTGGTCGGCGGATGCGCCGAGCGCATCGAGTGGTGGGTGGCGGTACGCCCAGGTACCGGCGACCAGCCCAACCACCAACGGGCCACCGAAGTACAACACCAGGAAGAGATCGCCCAGGTCCAACCTGATCACAAACGGCAAGAGCAGGGCGGCTAGTGTCAGACCAACAACGAACCCGCCCGCCGCGACGAACACGGCGCGCATGAGTCCCACCTTGCGACTCAACGGGTTCGGACCTGAGTGGATCACTGGGCGTGACAAACGTCCGTCGCAAGGGCTGGACACGGTCAAATCGGCCCTTCTGGCTGCGGTTTGGATCGCTGGGCGAGCCATTCGTCGCCTGGGCGAGCTGTTTGGCTGGGGGGTAGGGCGCTTGTCGGACGTTTGTATCGCTGGGCGATCCAGTACATGGGCGGCGCGGGCGCGTTGTTAGCCGGCGAGGGCGATCTCGGGCAGGCCGCTGGGGCCGCCGGCCGCCATCCATGACGCGATGTAGTCGCGCGCGAAGAGCTGGTCGACGACCATCGCCGACGCGCCGATGACGCCGGCCAGGCCGCCCAGCGACGAGCGCTGGATCAGCAGGTCGCGCGTCGCCAGCGGCAGGGAGCGGCGGTAGACCGTTTCGCGCACGGCCGCGAGGAGCTGGTCGCCACTCAGCACCACGCCGCCGCCAATGATGATCAGCGACGGATTGAAGAAGTTGACCACGCTCGCGAGCGTCGAGCCAATGCGCCGCCCGGCCGCCTGGAGCAGCAGGACACAGACCGGGTCGCCGAACGACGCGCCACGGGCGACGTCCTCTGCCGTGACCCGGCCGTGCTGGTCAAGCGCGCTCAACAGCCGGGGCGAGCGGCCGTCGCGGGCCGCGGCCTCAGCGTCGCGCGCCAATGCGGCGCCGCCGGCGACGGCCTCGAGGCAGCCGATGTTGCCGCAGCGGCAGATGACGTCCGCGTCATCAACAACCTGGATGTGACCAACGTCGCCGGCGGAACCTTGCGCGCCCCGGTGCAGCCGCCCGTCGCTGATGATGCCGGCGCCGATGCCGGTGCCCACCTTGACGACGACCACGTTGTCATGGCCCATCGCCGCACCTGAGCGCCACTCCCCCAGCGCGAGCAGGTTGACGTCGTTGTCGACCCACACCGGCACCTTGTAAGCACGCGCGAGGTGGCGCCGGACCGGGTAGCCGTCCCAGCCGGGCATGATCGGCGGTGAGACAGGCCGGCCGCTGCGGAATTCGACCGGCCCCGGCACGCCCACGCCAATACCCCATAGCTCGCCGGGCAGCCCACGCGCCGTGCCCAGCAGCTCGGTGAACAGCTCTTCCACCCTGCTCAGGCAGCGCTGCGGTCCGTCGGCAATGTCGGCCGGCTCGTCACGGTGGGCGATGATCCGGCCGTCGAGCGTGGTCAGCGCGACATCGATGGAGGTCGCGCCCAGGTCGGCGACGAGCACGTGGCCGGCCTCGGAGTGGAAGGTCAGCTGGCGCGGCGGCCGGCCACCGGTGGAAGCGCCCACGCCGCCCTCGTTGACCAGGCCGCGATCGATCAGCTCGCCCACACGTTGCGCGACGACGGCGCGCGACAGGCCAGTGCGCGCCATGAGCTCGGAGCGCGAGCGCGACCGCGCCAGCCGGATCTCGTCGAGGACGGTCACCAGCGCGTCGAGAGTTTCCTCGGCCGGAACGGTCGTCATCACCACCACTATATGGCGGCATTTGCGGTTGGCAGGGCGGCATTTGCGGTTGGGAGGGCGGCATTTGCGGTTGGGAAACTGTGACAGGAGCACTTTTGCTCTTGACAGGCGAAAGTGCGATGCCGACAGTTGCCGGAGGGGCAACGCGGAGGAGGCTGTTCTCGGCTGATGCGAGCTTTGGGCGCCATAGGTGCTGCGGTAATCGGCAGCGGCTTCATCGGCACGGTGCACATCGAGGCACTGCGCCGCATCGGCGTCGTCGTTCACGGATTGCTGGGCTCGTCGCCCGAACGCGGCCAGGCCCGCGCCCAGAAGCTGAGCGTGGCGCGTGCCTACGGCTCGATCGGCGAGCTGCTCAGAGACGATCGCGTCGAAGTCGTCCACGTCACTTCGCCCAACCACCTGCACTTCGAACAGGTGCGCCAGATCATCGCCGCGGGCAAGCACGTCATCTGCGAAAAGCCCCTGGCGCTGACTTCAAGCGAATCAGCCGAACTTGTCCAGTTGACCGCGGCGGCAGACCCCAGCCGCGTCGCCGCGGTCAACTTCAACATCCGCTTCTACCCGCTCAACCAGCATGCCCACGATGTCGTGACCGCGGGCGAGCTCGGCGATGTGCGGCTCGTGACCGGACGCTACTTCCAGGACTGGCTGCTCCTGGAGAGCGACTGGAACTGGCGACTGCAGCCTGAGCGCGG
>DAIERN010000041.1 GCA_027346765.1 Chloroflexota bacterium
CATCTCGCGTCGCGCCTTCGCCGCCGCGGCTACGCCGACGGAGTGACCGCCGGTCGATCCATCGACTACTCAGGCGGTCGCGCGGGAGCCGGCGGTATGTGGAATCCGTCCAGCAACTCCCGGTTGCCCACGGCTTCGGCTAGATCCAGGATCGCAGGCGTGGACGGGTTCGATTGGCAAGTGCCTCCGACCCCGCGTACACCGATCGTGATCGTTATCGCATCTGCGTCGTACTGCACGATCGGGGGCAGGATTCTGCCGACGGCGTAGTTACCGCTCGCGCAGGCCTGCTCCAGGACCAGTATCTCCAAGACCGTTGAGTCGGCGGTCGGAGGTGGACGGCGTGGATCGAGCCACCACTGCGCAGGTCCGCCTCCGTCGGCGATGACCGTATGCGGGTCGCAGTCGCCCGCGTTCGCGAATGTCCACAAGCCCGCTTGGCGCCGCAGCGCGATGTAGAGCAAACCGTTCGTGGACTCAGCGAGGAATACCAGGCGATCGTCGCCCGCGTCGACGAGCCTCCATGACGCTCCCGCCAGATAGCCCTCGAGTTCGTTTGCGTGAGCCGCGATTACCTGGTGGAGAGCATCGAATTCAGGCCCCACCGGGTCAGTTCGTGGCGCATCCAACGCGGCCAACGGGAAGTCGTGACCGCCGCAAGTTGCCAGAAGGTCGTGCGTGCCGGTCGCCGCGCTAAGCAACTGAGGTGCGGGTTCGCCCGCGGCGCGGCTTGCCGGGAGCGACCCGCCCAGGCACGCGAGTCCGAAGGTCGCCAGCAGTAACGGTTGCACGATCCGGGCGATCAGCGCGCTGCGGTCCATTGCGGGTGACTCTCGGCGGCTTGCTGGCATCGGTCAAGGGGCGTCAGACACTCAACCAGGGCGGGGCTCACTTCGATGCAGTCTGCGGTCTGATCGACAAAGCGAAGGCATCCTCGACACCCACGAAAACGCTTGAGATTTCGTGGGCCGATATATAGAATAGGTGTTCTAAATGAACGCCGACGCGCCGATCGAAACTGAGTTCAAATGGTGTTCTCGCTGTGGCACGGAGCAGTCTGTCAATGACTTCCAGTGGAAGAACAAGGCGCGCGGACTTCGACGATCTTGGTGTCGCCCCTGTGCGTTGGCCTATTCCCATCAGCACTACGTACAAAACGTCGAAAAGTACAAAGCGAAGGCCAGACTGCGCACCCGGAGCGATAGGCGCAGAAATCGTGCGTTGGTGGACGCGTATTTGCGTTCGCACCCTTGCGTGGATTGCGGCGCCTCAGATACCGCCATCCTTGAGTTCGACCACCGGGATCCAGCCACGAAGCGGACGGACATTGCAACCGTTGCACAAAACGCAGGATGGGCCACTGCTCTCGCGAAGCTCGCCAAGTGCGACGTCCGCTGTGCGAATTGCCATCGCCGTAGAACGGCACGGCAATTCAGCTGGGCGAAGCTCAGAGTTACGGCCCCTGGAGCGCCTCCAGCGGACCCACCAGTGTCAGTAGGCAGGGCGCCCGCGGATCCCGATTTTCTGCGGGCCTGCATCTGGTGCAGTGAGCTGAAGCCTTTGTCAGGCTTCGCCTTCAAGAACACGGCAACGGGAACCCTCAATTCGCACTGTCGGCAGTGTCATGCCGCGTACAGACGCCAGCACTACCTCGACAACAAGGCCGACTATTTCAGGAGAGCAATCGCGCAAACCCGCCGCAAGGCCGCGGAGGCGAAAGAACGTCTGCACGCCTACCTGTTGGCTCATCCCTGTGTCGACTGCGGGGAGAAGAACCTGGCTGTCCTGGACTTCGACCACGTGGATCCGTCCACCAAGACGAGGGCCGTCGCTCAGATGGTCGGGCACCGAACTTGGCATTCGATCCAGGTCGAGATCGATAAATGCGAGGTGAGGTGCGCGAACTGCCACCGCCGTCGAACCTTGGCTCAGCGAGGTATGGCCTAGGAGTTCTCCCGATGCTTAGAATGGGCGTCAGGCGGGAGTAGCCCAGTTGGCAGAGCGCAACCTTCCCAAGGTTGAAGTCGCGCGTTCAAATCGCGTCTCCCGCTCCACTTTCTTAGGTCGCGACCGCCGGCACCGTGAAGGTCACCGTCGTGCCGCGGGACGGTTCTGACGCGATCGAGATGTCGCCGCCGTGCGCCCTGATGATGTCGCGACAGATGGCGAGGCCCAGGCCTGAGCCCGGCGACCCCTCGCCTTTGACGAACCGGTCGAAGACGCGCGGCAGCAGTTCCAGGGGGATGCCGCGGCCGGTGTCAGCCACCTCGATGATGACCATGGCTCCGTCCAATGACGCGCGGCTGCTCAGCGTTACGCGGCCACCCGCCGGCGTCGAACGGAGCGAGTTCGCGAGCAGGTTGCCCAACACCTGGCGGATGCGCTGTGGGTCCACATTCGCGGCGGGCAGGCCCGCGGCGCTATCGGCAGTAAGCGTCACCTGCGCCGCGCGAGCCTGGGGTGCAAACGCGGCCACGACGTCATCGATGAGCGCACCGGGGTCAGTCGGCTCGCGTTCCAAGGGCAGGCTGCCCGATTCGGCGAGACCCACGATCCGCAGATCGTCGATCAGCTGCTCGAGTGTCCGGATCTGCTCGCGGATTGGGGCCAGGTGGGCCGAGTCGGCCGGATAGACGCCGTCCTCGATCGCGTCGATCTGGCCCTCGATCACCGTCAACGGGGTGCGCAGCTCATGGGCGACGTCCGCCAGGAAGGTGCGGCGCCCGGTGTCGAGCGAAGCGAGGCGAGCGCTCATGTCATTGAAGGCGCGCACCAGACCCTGCGTCGACCGGGAGCCACGTTCGTCGACGCGAACCGAGTAATCGCCACGCTCGATCCGATCAGCGGCGGCCGCGAGATCGTCGATTGGCGCAGTCATGCGCCGCATCGACGCGAACGTGGTGGCCGCCGCGATGAACACGATCAGCGTCACCACCAGGCCGCCCGCGAGCACCACCGGTGGCGCGCTCACGATCCCGACCAATGCCGCCAGCGCCCAGACCGCTGAGGTCAGCAGTCCGGCGACCAGCAGGATCAGCAGCAGGAAGAGACAGCCAAATGGCCGCGGGCCGTGGCGGCGTGGACCGCCCATCCAGTGCGCGCGGCGGCGGACGTCGTAGCCCCACTCGCGCGGCGGCCACTCCTCGCCTTCCGGCCACCACGGCGGGCGGCGGCGCGGTCGCGGCGCCCACGGCCGCGTCATTGGCTGCCGGCGGTCATTGGCTGTCAGCCACGCGGTAGCCCACGCCGAACACCGTCAGCAGGTAGCGCGGCTCGCGCGGATCGGGCTCGATCTTGCGGCGGATGTTCTTGACGTGCGCGTCAATGGCACGCTCGTAGGCGTCGAACGCCTCGCCGCGCAGCGCGTCGAGCAGCTGAGCGCGGGTGAAGACGCGACCCGGCTGGCGGGCCATTGCCAGCAGCAGCGCGAACTCGCTCGCGGTCAATTCAGGTTCGACCACGCGACCCGCCACGGACACCGTCATGCGCGGGACGTCTATCTCAAGTGCCCCGGCGCGAACCAGATCGGCGGGCGCGGCCGCGGCCTGTGCGCGGCGCAGGACGGCGCGCACCCGGGCGACGAGCTCGCGCGCGCTGAACGGCTTGGTGACGTAGTCGTCGGCGCCCAGCTCCAGCCCGACGAGCAAGTCGACCTCGTCGGTGCGGGCGGTGAGCATCACGATCGGCACGCTCGATTCGCGGCGCAGGTCGCGCGTCACGTCGAGCCCGTCGCGCCCGGGCAGCCCCAGGTCCAGGACGATCAGGTCCGGCCGCTCGGTGCGCGCCAACCGCTGCGCGTCAACCCCGTTTGCCGCGGTGACAACGGCAAAGCCGGCGTGCTCAAGGTAGTCACGCACGATGCGCACGATTTCGGGCGCGTCGTCGACGACCAATACCTTGGGCACGCCGGGAATTGTCAGCCCTGGGAGTTGGGCTGGTTATCGGTCTTCGTGGTCGGTGCCGGCTCGCCGTGGGCCTCGCGGTGCCAGCGGCCAAGCATCTCGTCGGCGAACGGCGGCATTGGCCGGTCGGTCCAGCTCGACTTATCCCACGCGCCCTTATCCCAGCCACGCCCGTAGTAGCCGTGGCCGTGGCCCCAGCCGCGATGACCCCACGCCGCGCGGCGGAAGATGCCGAGCACCGCGAAGATCAGGAACAGGAACAGCAGGAAGCCGAAGATCCCAAGGCCGAAGAACCCCGGGTGGCCGTAATAGACGACCGGTGTGCCCGCGACGGGCGCTGCCGCCGGGACGCCCTGGCCCAGGCCAAAGCCGATTGCCCCGGCGATGAACAGCAGCACCAGGAAACCCAGCGCGCCCATAAGCCCAAAGCCACGCATTGCGTGATTGCTCCTTTGATGTCGCGCGGCGCCCTCGCGCCGCTCTCTGGCGAAGAGACTCGCGGCGAGTTGTGCGCAGGTTGTGAAGGTCGCGTGCGAAATCGAGCGCGTCGCTCGCCCCGCCTCCGCCGCGCGTCAGCCCGTCTGGGAGAGGCGCAGCAACACGACGAGCGCGGCCAGAACCGCAACAACGGTCGCGCCCGCCCGGACGCGCGGGGAGCGGCCGCGCGCCATGGTCGTGGCCAGTGGCAGCAGCCCGAGCACCACGACGACGTACACGTAGTGGAGCGAGTCGCGCGGCGCACCGCCGCCGGCGACCACGCCCAGGCCGCCCGCCGCGGTGATCAACAGTGCGAGCAGCACGACCTGGTCGAGCCGCTCTGATAGGGCGGTGGAGGCCGCGTTGCGCACGAAGCGCCAGGCGGCCTCCAGCCCAGCCGCGATCAGCGCCGCGGCACTCACAAACGCGAGGACCAGGTGGAGCTGAGTCGCGATGGCGTCAACCCTCCGCGGTGAAGGCGTTCACGATAAGCCCGACTACCAGCAACAGCCAGAACACGCCCATGGCGGCAAAGGCCAAGCCACGCTTGCGCATGTCAAAGGCTGACTTGCGATCCGTTGGCGCGTGATCGCCGCGATCGACGAACGGAATTGCCAGCAGGACGACGAGCATGGCGATCATCACCAGCGCCGTGCCCCAGATGTCAGGGTCGATGCCCAGCTGGGCGAAGATGATGTTCATGCCGCGCGTCCAGCTGATGGGAAAGGTGGGCTTGAAGCCCAGTCCGCCGGGATCCTCATCGGTGCCGAAGAGCGGCGATGAGGGGATGATCTGCGGCGCAACTCCCGGGTCGCGCGGCAGGAAGATGGCGAGAACAAGCACGATGCCCAGCGCGATCGCGCTGTAGACCAGCCAGCGCCGGAGATGGCCGCTGAACGAGTCGAGCTTGCCGCTGGAGCGCAGCCAGAAGGGCACGCTGATGCCCTTGAGGCGGATCAACAGGTAGTGCCAGATGATGAACAGGCCCAACGCGATGGGCACGATCGAGATGTGCAGCGCGTATAGCTGGGCGAGCTTCTCGGTCGCAGTGCCGACCTGCAGCAGGCCGTCGGTCGCGTAGTTGAAGACACCGGCCAGTCCAACCGCGTTCAAGATCTCGCCGATGTTCCACGGCACGCCAAAGCCGACCTCGTCCCAATGCAGCGCTTCGCCGGTGAGCGACACCACGAACGTGAACGCGGCCAGGCCAACGCCGATGATCCACAGCCCTGTCTTGCCGCCGCGGTAGCCGCCGCTGACGAAGACACGAACCATGTGGATCATGACCAGCCCGAAGATCAGGTAGGCGTTGTAGTAGTGGAAGTTGAGCACGACCGACCAACCCGCTGATGCGAGCAGGCTGGCCGTGATGCCGTATGCCAGGCTGGCATCGGGCACGTAGACGTAGGTCAGGAGCATTCCGGTGACGATCTCGAGCGCGAGTGAGATCGCCAGGACTCCGCCCAGCGAGTACCAGATGCTGTTCGTCTCGACCGGGATCAGGTAGTCGCGAACGAGCTGACCGAACCCGAACTGATCAATGGTGCGCGACCACCAGCCTTTGCGTGGCTCGTTCGTGCCGTGGGGGGCATCGACAGCAACGCCCGACATCGGGCCAGACTCCCTTCCGGCGTCGAACGCGGCGCAGGTCGCGTGCCGCGCGGCGCAATGACCAGAGTTTTGGTAAACCTTTTCTGCCCCGATAGTGCCGAACGGCCCAAACTGCCGGATGTGTCCCGCCCTGGGGCTCAACCGCCTGTCGACTCTGCCTCTTGATTCGGTCGATGTGGCGCCATGCGTCCGACGGCAACGAGCAGACCATGGATGAGCGCCTCAGGCCGCGGTGGGCAGCCGGGCACGAAGACGTCGACCGGCAGGACCTCGCTGATCCCGTCGCGCCCGGCATAGCTGCCCACGAACACGCCGCCGCTGATCGCGCACGCGCCGACTGCCACGACCAGGCGAGGTTCGGGCATCGCCTCGTATGTTCGCCGCGCCGCCTCCTCCAGGTTGCGGGTCATGATCCCGGTGACGAGGAGCAGATCGGCGTGTCGCGGCGAGGCGACGAAATCAATGCCCAAGCGCTGCACGTCGTGATACGGGTTGAGCAAGGCCGCGATCTCCCAGTCACAGCCGTTGCATGACCCGGCATCGAGATGGCGGACGTGGAGCGATCGGCCGAGACGGCGCTGGATCGCTCGCCGCAGGCGCTGCTCCGCAGCCGACTCAGGCTCCGGGGCGAGCTCTGCCAAACTCATGTTCACTTGCCCGCTCTCCACTCTCGCACGGTAGCCAGACCGGCCGGATCCCGAACAGCCAGCTCGATCTGGGGTCCAAGGGCGATTGCCGAGCGCGGGCACGCACGGGCGCAGGCCCCGCAAAATATGCATCTGCCTGCATCGAGCCGCCACACCGATTCGGTCAATACGATCGCCCCCGTCGGGCAAGCGGTGACGCACGCGGCGCTGCCGTCGCAGCGATTGGCATCCAGCTCGGGCAACCCGCGCGCCGCCGGCGGAATGTCGGGCGGATCGTTCGGGTAGTTGCCCGTGACCGGGCGGGACCGCAGCGGTCGGAGCAGCCGGTCGAACACGTCAAGGGGCACGTCAGCGGTCCGTGCATGCGTAACAGAGCTCGAAGCTCTTGTTGATGAGCGGGAAGTCGGGCACGAGGTTGCCCGGCACCGCCGCAGCAACGACCGGCCAGTTGGCGAATGACGCTGAGCGCAGGTGAAGCCGGTCGACCGTCCCGTCTGGTCCGGCACGCAGCCACACCCAGGATGCTCCGCGTGGCCCCTCGGCCCCGCTGACCGCGGAATCGCCGGCGACGGGTGTCGCGGCCAGCGGCGCCAGCACCGGTCCCGACGGGAGCCGGTCAAGGGCGTCGCGTATCAATCGGAGCGACTCGTGGACCTCCTGCGCGCGAACGTGGAAGCGGGCGGCGACGTCCCCCGACGATGCCGTGACCGATGAAACATCGAGTTGACCGTACTCGGCATACGGTTGGTCCACCCGCAGGTCACGCACCACACCGCTGGCCCGGGCGGCAACTCCGAGCGCGCCCATGGCAATAGCGGTCTCGGCGCTGATGACACCGGTGCCGTGGAATCGACTCATGACGCCTTCGGACCGCACGATTGAGCGCACCGCCAAAGTGACTTCCGCGCCGATCGCTTCGAGCGTCGCTGGCAGAGCCGCCAGGCCGCGCGCGTCGAGGTCAGCCAGCAGACCGCCGGGCCCGATCATCCCGGTCAAGTAGCGGTGGCCCGTCAGCGCATCGTTTGCCCGCAACAGGCGCTCCTTGAGCCAGCCGAGACGTGAGACGGCCGACTGGAAGCCGACGCCCGCGCACATGTTGCCCAGATCACCGACGTGGTTATAGACACGCTCAAGCTCTGCCAGCAGGACACGCGTCCAGCTGGCGCGGGGAGGCACGGGCGTGCCGGTCAGGCGCTCGACCGCCTGCGCATAAGCCAGCGCATGAGTGACGGTGCACACCCCGCAGGCGCGCTCGACGATGGGCAAAGCGCCGCCAAACGAGCGGCCCTCGACAAGCTTCTCAAGTCCACGATGGACGAAAAACAGGCGCGCATCGAGGTGCAGGACCTTCTCGCCTATGGCCGAGAAGCGGAAGTGGCCTGGCTCGATTACGCCGGCATGGATCGGGCCAACGGGTAATTGGTAGACACCCTCACCGTGAACCTCAAAGGGAACGAAGTGCCGCTGCGCCTGTGGCGGCCGGTCATGTGCTGAGACGTCCTTGCGCAGCGGGTGGTAGCCGGCCGGGAAGCGCTCGTGCAGCACCAGCCGGCGCGGGTCGGTGTGACCGACCGGGATGATGCCCAGTAGGTCCTTCATCTCACGCTCATCCCAATAGGCGGCCGGTACAAGACCGCTCATCGACGGGTAGGCGGGCTCCGCCAGCGGCAGAGCGGCGCGCAGCCGGTCAAGTGGCGCCTCTTGCCGGACCACGACCGCCTCCACGGCGAGCCCAGTACCGCCGACCGACCGGTCGTCGAGCCCGACCAGCGTGGCCAACTGGCCACCCGCGCTGACGAGCTGGGCGACACGCGACCCGAGCGACTCGGGTGCAACCATCTCAACCGTACCGATCGCCGTCATCCTGAACCCCCGCCCAAGACATGGACCACCTGCTCGAAGACGGCGGCGAGAGGCGACGGTGTCCATATCCCGGCCACGACAACCGCGGCCAATGGAGCCGCCAGCAGTACACCCCAGCGACGAGCGCCGGCCGCCTGGTGCGAAGCTTCTTGGGTAGGCCCGACCGAAACTCGCATCACTTGGAATAGCAGCCCGGCCAACGTGAGCGCGAGGAGAGCGGCCACGCCCGCGGCCAATCCCCAGCCCGTGGCGACACCCCCCAGGAGTATGGCCAGCTCGGCCACGAAGATGCCTGATGGCGGCAGACCAGCCAACACGAGCGCGGCCACAGCAAAGGCCCGACCGTCGACCGGCGAGCGGGTCAGGCTTCCACCTAAGCGGCTGATGCGGCGGCTTCCGCGCTCCGCAACCAGGCGGCCGGCGGCGAGGAAGATGGTCGACTTGGCCAGACCGTGGCTGGCCAGGTGAAGAGCGACTCCAAGCAGGGCAAGGTGACCTCCGAAACCAATCGCCAGGGTGGCCAGCCCCATGTGCTCGATCGAGGAGTAGGCGAGCAGGCGCTTCAAGTCACTCTGGGCGACGATGAATGGCAATGCAACAGCCAGGCTCAGCAGCCCAAAGGTGACCAGCAGCGTTGACGAGAAACCTGGGTCGAGCGCGTCAACCGTGACGAGATGGAACCGGACCAGCGCGTAAACGGCGACGGCTAGGGCGGCCCCCGACAGCAGCGCCGAGATCGGGCTCGGCGCCTGGCTGTGCGCGTCGGGCAGCCAGGTATGGAACGGCACCAGGCCGGCCTTCGTCCCATAGCCGGCGAGGGCGAAGAGGAAGGCCAGGCGCACCAGGCCACCATCCAGGTCCGGCGCAACACCCATGAGCCGCGTCCAGGCCAGCGCATTGCTGGTCTCGCCTAGGACCGCAACCGACGATGCATAGAGCAGGAGGGTGCCCAGGAGCGCGAAACCAACGCCTATGGAGCCCAGGATGAGGTACTTCCAGGCGGCT
>DAIERN010000042.1 GCA_027346765.1 Chloroflexota bacterium
GGAAGAGCTGGTCATGCGCGCCCGACTGTCGGGCGACCTCGAACGCGCCCTGGCCAAGATCCCCGAACGCCAGCGCCAGGCCCTGTTGCTGTCCGAATTGAACGACATGACCGGCCTCGAGCTGGCGGAGGCGATGGGCGTTTCGCACGTCGCAGCGCGGGCGCTGCTGACGCGCGGCCGCGAGTCGCTGCGCCAGGCACTGGCCGTGGAGCGGGCGCGATCAGCGGTCGAGGAAGAGAAACGGGAGCGCGCGGCCGCGCCAATCGCTGCGCGTAACGATGAAGATGGCTCGCGGCCGCGCTGACCACTCGGTTTGGCGTGAGCTGATCGGCGCACGGCTCGACCGGCCGCTAACGCGATCCGAGACGCGCTCCCTGGCTGCGCACCTGCGCGACTGCGCCGCGTGCCGCCAGACCGATCACGACTATCGCGAACAGCGCGCCTTGCTGCGCGCGCTGCCGCCCCGGCCCGTGCCGCGCGACCTGTGGCCGCGCACCTCGGGCGCGCTCGATCGCGAGGTTGCGCGAGGTGTGGGCCTGCGCCGCCGGGCGCGCCGCGCGTCCACGCCGTCGGCCGCAATCGCGACATCACTGGCCGCCCTGGGGCTGATCGCGGTGGTCGGCGTGATGCAGGTAATGCCCGCGCTGAAGGTGACGCCGTCGGCCATCGCTGCCCGGGGCACGGCATCCGTCACCGGCCTCGCAACGCCGTTTGCCGTAGCACCGCAGCCACTCGCCTGGCTGGGCAGCGAATCGACCGACCTGTACGTCTACCAAACCCACGTCGGCCACGTCTGCCCGCCAGCTGCGGAGGGTTGTTCGGTCAACGACGGCATCGTTCGCACCCAAGTGGATCTGCCGGCCAGCGTCCACGCCCGCAACGTCGCCCTGAGCCCCAGTGGCAATGCGCTGGCACTGGTCGGACGCGATCTCAATCGCGACCTGATCGCCGTGCTGATCCTGCCGCCCAACGACCAGTCGCCCGACCCAAACGCTTCGCCGCCTGACGACAATCCGTCGAGGAGCCCGCAGGACGCAACGGACGCGCCTGACAGGAGCCCCGGATCACAGCCATCCGACCTACCGGGCTCGAGTCCATCCGTCCCGCCCGCGAGCGCGGTGCCGGCGGGCCTGCAGGTGCTGGCAATTCTGGAGAACGTCGAGAGCGCCGGCGCCCCGCCAGCCTGGGCGCCCAGCGGCGCGACGCTGGCGTTCAGCGCCATGCCGGCCGATGGCAGCCACGGCCCGGACGTCTACGTCTGGTCGCCCGGTGAAGGCGTTGCCCGGCCCATCACGACCGATCATGGCTCGTATTTCGCTTCGTGGTCGGGCGAGCGCATCGTCCTCAGCCGTGTCGTGGCAAAGGCCGACGCCGGAACGCCGTCACTGCGCACGATCGTGATCGACCCGAGCACGCTCGAAGAGCGCGCGGTCGACGCACCGCCCATGTGGCTGCCGGTCGTCAACCCGGCGCGCAGCCACGCGGTGGCGTGGCGCGGCGAGCTCGATCTGGCGAGCGGCCTGGCGCTGCCGCAGGCAGGCAGGCTGGTCATGGTCGACTGGGCCCGGATCGACCCCTATGCGGCGGGCAACGAACCGGTCCCCACGGCGACACCCACGGAGATCCCGACCGATACCCCAGCGGCGAGCTCGCCCCCGCCCGCCGATACCCCTAGCCCGACTCCCGCCGCAACAGCAACCGCTTCGGCTTCGGCTGACGTCGCCAGCCCGGCTGCCAGCCCGCTCGACTCGCCCAAGGTGCGGCCGACCAATGCGCCGGAGACGCCCCAAGCCACCGATCAGCCCGCCGAGCTGCCTGACGGCTGGACCGACCTGGGACTGGCCGGTGAGTCGGCCGACTCGCCCGTCGTTGACTGGCAGGCGCGATGGTCGCTCGATGGCCAGGTGCTGGGTGTCTGGATCGCCGATGCAGCCGGCACCACCTGGGGTCGGCTGACGGTGTTCGCCATTGACCCTGACACCAACCAGATCGCCACCGACGTCCCGCTGCTCCAGCCAACGCTGGCCCGGCGCGGCTTCAGCCTGGGTCTGAGCCGGGTCGCGTGGGTCGCGCCGTCGGAGGACAACCCCGACGGTGGGTTGCGCGTCCGGACCTGGGGCGACGACGGGGTGGGTGGCCTGCGGCTGTTGCCCGACAAGCTCGATGAGGTAGTGCCGGCCTTCTAGTCGGAGCCAATCCGGCTAACCTTGGGACTCGTGACGAGCCGCCAGATCATGACCGCCGACGACATCCGGCGCGCGTTGGTGCGCATCAGCCATGAGATCGTCGAGAAGCACGGCGGCACTGAGGGCCTCGCGCTCGTCGGTATCGAGCGCCGCGGCGTGCCGCTGGCCGAACGGCTGGCGAGCTCCATCGCTGAGCACGAGGGCGTGCGGCCGCCGGTCGGCAGCCTCGACATCACCTTCTATCGCGACGACCTGTCGCAGGTGTCTCGGGCGCCCGTGCTGAAGTCGAGCGCGCTGCCGTTCGAGCTCGAGTCGTCGACTTTGGTGATCGTCGACGACGTCCTCTACACCGGACGCACCGTCCGCGCCGCGTTGGATGCCCTGGTCGACGTTGGTCGGCCCAAGGCGGTGCGGCTGGCAGTTCTGGTCGATCGGGGCCATCGCGAGCTGCCAATCCGCGCCGATCACGTGGGCAAGAACGTGCCCACGTCGCGTGACGAGGTGATCAAGGTTCACCTGCGCGAGGTTGATGGCGACGAGGACGAGGTAGTGATCGAGCGACCCGCGACCGAAGGTGAGACAGACGCTTCGTCCGGGGACGCCGCATGACCGCTGCGCCGCGTCACCTGCTTGACGTGGATGAGTGGCCGCCTGAGGCAGTCGAGGCCGTTCTCGACAACGCGTCGCGCGCCCGTGACGCCGGGGAGCGGCACGGCAACGAGCTGCTCGGCTGCCGCGTCGTCCTGCTGTTCGCCGAGCCGTCGACGCGGACGCGCCTGTCCTTCGAGATGGCCGCGCGGAGCCTGTCCGCGGAGACGTACCTGGTTGATCCGGCGTCGAGCTCGATGGTCAAAGGCGAGACGCTGGTCGACACCGTGCGCAACCTCGACGCACTTGGCGCGGACATGATCGTGCTGCGCCATCACCGCGCCGGCGCGGCCTGGGTCGCGGCGCGTTACTTCGGCGGCGCGGTGGTCAACGCGGGCGACGGCTGGCACGCTCATCCGACACAGGCGCTGCTCGATCTGCTCACGTTGCGTCGCGCCTTTGGCGGCGGCGCCGATGCGCTGCGCGGCCGCAAGATCGCGATCGTCGGCGACCTGCGCCACTCGCGCGTGGCGCGTTCGAATGTATGGACTCTGGGTCGTGCCGGTGCGGACGTCTGGGTGAGCGGGCCGCAGGCCTGGCTGCGCGGCTATTCCGAGCTGGGCGTGACCGCGACGCCCGACCTGGACGCGGCGCTCGACGGCGCGTCGGCGGTCATGGGTCTGCGTGTCCAGAAGGAGCGCATGCACGGCTCGTCGCTGTCGATCGGTGAGTACGTGGAGCTCTACCAGATCAATGACGAGCGGCTCGCGCGGGCCGCGTCCGGTACCTTCTACCTCCACCCGGGACCAATCAACGAAGGCGTCGAGGTCACCCGCTCAGTCGCGCGCGGCCCGCACTCGCTGGTGCTCGAGCAGGTGGCGAATGGGCTCGCTATCCGCACGGCGGTCCTGGCGCTGCTCGCCCCTACCTCGCCGCGCGGCCTGCGCGGCCCCAGGGTCGATTTCTCGCGCATCGCGCGCTAACTCCTACCATCGTTGGCGATGTCCCTGCCCCAGATGCCCGAGTACAAGGGCGCGCCGCTAGACGCCGATCGCGGCCCCGGCCTGGGCTGCTTCTGGATCCAGGTCTTCCTGCTCGTGGCGCTGCTTGTCCTGACGCCGCTCAGCGTCGTGTGGGCGTGGCCGTCGATGGTGTCGGCGGCGCTGCTGATCCTGTCGCTGGTGCTGCTCTTCTTCGTTGGCCAGACGATGATCTTCCTGCTGCGCCTCGTCGCCGCCGACCGTCGCTCCCGCCGCCGACCGCTGGCCCCCACCGCCCGCCCCACGGTGGGCGACCTCGAAAACGTCACAGCCGGCGGACACCTCAAACAAGGACGACGCCGGAGCCGGGTAGCCGCTCACCCTTGCGCAGCGCGGCCATGATCCGGCGCGGACCGGTAGCGTAGTCCGGCCCGAGCGAGGCTCGAAGCTCGTCGGCAATCCGCCGGTTGTGCGCCGTGTCAGCGAGCACGATGAGGATGTGGTCGACCCGGCCGTCGCGCTCTCGACCGCGCGTCCGCCGGACCAGCGCCTGCACGTCCCAGACGCGGCTCTCGATGTCCATCCCAACCAGGTAGCGCGGCGCGGCGTCGACCAAGCGAAGGAGCTTGTCCCAGGCGCGCTGCTCACCCGCGCCGGGCAGGAGCGCCTCGTCGGTCACTTGCCAGCGGTCGGACAGCATCCCGCCGAACCGCCGACCGCACGCCAGCTGCCCCTTATCGCGCACCGGATCCCCGACCGGGTGCAGCCCCACACTGACCTCGTAGCCCAGCACGCTGGCAATCTCCGACAGGCGGACAACGCCGACGTCGGCAAGCTCCTGAGCCTCAAGGCGCCAGATATTCGACGGATCGAGATCCAACTCGCGGGCCAACGCCGACTGGCTGAGACCCGCAACCACCCGCGCGTCGCGCAGCTCGCGGATTAGCCGCTGGGTGAGCATCTGCCCACGCCGGCGGCCGCGCCCAACGCGTGTTTCTTTGGTGGCCATCCCGGTGATCTTGGCTCCAGGGACTCACCCGGGAGTTTGGGCTGGCTTCACTGCGAGTTGTGCGCCGGGCGCACGACCTGCCCGGTGACGCGTCGAGGACAGGCCGCCAGGGTTCGGTTTGTGCGACGACTGCACAGAAAGGCGGCCCAAATGGCCGCTGGGCGCCGATCAGGGCCTGCCGACGGACGAGTCGTGCGTTCGGCGCAAGCACCAGGCTCGAAGACGGCTGGTGAGCGAGCGGGGCGCGCCGTGCGAGAATGCGCGGCGATGCCTGTGCTGGCGACGTTCTTCTCGGTCCGCCGTGGCCGGGACCCGTTTTTCAAGTTCTTCATGCGCAAGCTCTTCCCGCGCCAGGTCAAGCGCTACGAGGAGGAGTACGGCATGAAGTTCATCGGCTGGTTCAACGTCGCCTATGGTTGGGACTTCGACAACGTGATCCTGCTCGAGCTGCCCGACTACGCCACCATTGACAAGCTCGAGAGCGACCCGCGCGCGCGGGCAATTGGCCACCGCGCGGGCGAATGGATGTTCGAGCGCCATCACTCGATGTTCCTGCGCGAGCGCATGGGTCCAGAATTGAAGTACACGCCATGAACCACGCCGTGAGCCCAAGACCATGACAATCGGCAGAGGCCGCAACAAGAAGGAGGACGCGATGACCGGCATGGGCAGCGCCCTGGGCGAGATCGCCACTGAGGCCGCGCTGGAGCGAACTTCCTTCCTGTCGGCGGCAGGGAAGCAGCTCCACGATTTCCTGGAGACGAACAAGCAGCGCATCAGGGAAGCCGGCGGGCTGGTGCTCATCGATGAGGACCCCGACTACCTGTCGGTCGCCCCGGACGGCAGCTTCCGCTCGCGGACGCGCTACCAGGATGAGGTCACCGGCGAGTGGCGTTCGGAGACAGAGGTGATCGAGACCGCGGCGGAGCTGGTCGAGCTGTACAACCCGGCCGAGATCTTTGCCGCGTTCGCTGAGGCGGCGCGCGTGCAGGCCGGCCTGCCCGAAGAGCCCACGGGCGCCGAGGACCTGCGCGAATCGGCCGGGCTCGCGCCCAGCGAGACGGTGGACGTGGGCGTTGGCGGAACGAGCGTCGCCGAAGAGGGCTACGCCAAGGCCGCCGACGAGTGGGCACGCAGCCACCGCGCCGAGGGTGAGCCGGAGAACGCCGACGAAGCGGCCAGCCGCCTGTACGACCTCGCACTGACTTTCCAGGAGCGCAGCCAACACACCGAGGCGCGGCTCATCGAGCAGTTCGAGACGCTCGTCAACAACCTGTCGCCGTTCGTCGGCGACCTGATGGTGCTCGACGATGACGACGAGCGGCTGTGGCTGAAGCGCAACGGCCACTTCGAGGCGGAGGTCGTCCCGGAGGCGGACGAGGACAGCGGCAAGGACGGCACCTGGAAGCGGCTCGCGTCACCGGACGACATCGTCGAGTTCTACGACCCGACTGACGTGTTCGGCGACCTGGCGGAGGCGCTGGCCGAGTCGTTCCCGCACGTTACGGACGCCGAAGAATCCGACGCCGAGGCTTAGGCCTCACCAGGCGCGAACCAAGTGAGGCTGCTCGACGCTGAGCTGATCGAGAGCCTCGAGTTCTTGCCGGGGCAGTGGCTCCAGACCTATCACGCGCCGCTGCTCGCCTCGGCTAGCCAGGCCGGCCAGTTCGTCCACGTCCGGACGCCCGACTACTCCGGGCTCGTCCTGCGCCGGCCGTTCTCCATAAACACCGTTGACCGAGTTGGCGGCCGGATAACCATCCACTTCCGCGTCACCGGAGTCGGCACGGCGTGGCTGGCGCGGATGCAGCCGACCCAGATGGTCGAGATGCTGGGTCCCTTGGGGCGCGGCTTTGAGGTCGACCCAAAGAGCCGCAACCTGCTGCTCGTGGCGGGCGGCCTGGGCATGGCCGGCGTGCGCTCCCTCGTCGATGACGCGCTCGCATCTGATCGCAGCGTGACCCTTCTGTTTGGCGCGGCGTCGGCAATGGAGGTCTACCCCTCGAGCCTGTTGCCGGACGAGGTCGAGTACGTCGCGGCCACTGACGACGGCTCGTTCGGCCACCACGGCCGCGTTACGGAGTTGGTGCCGCAGTTCGAGGCGTGGGCCGATCAGTGTTTCGCGTGCGGGCCGCAGCCAATGTTGGCGGCGCTGGCCCACCTAGCGGCGGGCCGCCAGGCGCGCATGGGCGTGGCCCGTCTGGGTCCGCGCCGCGGCAAGGGAACGAGGCAAGCGCCACTGGGCTCGAAGCAAGCCCGCCGCCGCGCCTGGCTCCAGGTCAGCATGGAGCAGAACATGGGCTGCGCCGTCGGGGCGTGCCTGGGGTGCGTCATCATGGGTACTGACGGTCCGCAACGGGTGTGCCGCGAAGGCCCCGTGTTTGCCGCCGAAGAGGTGGCGTGGGAAGGATGGCGATGAGGGAGCTGGCGGCCCGCTGGGGCCCGGGGCTCGGTTTCGTGGGCGCCGCGGCGATCGCCCTGGCATCGCTCGTCACCGCGGTCTTCTATATCGGCGCCCAGGGCGAGCTGTTCTCGCCGCTCAACCACTGGATCAGCGAGCTGGGCGAGGTGGGTGTGTCGCGGCTGGCGGCCGTTTTCAACATCGGGCTGGTAGTCGGTGGCCTGGCCTACGCCCTGTTCATGCTCGCGTTTGCGCTCACCCGCAAGGGCTGGCTGCCGTGGCTCGCCGCGGTGGTGGGAGTGGTCGCCGGCATCGCCGGCAGCTTCGTCGGTGTGTTTCCCATGGATGCTCCGACCATCAGCATCCACCGACTCGTCGCCCTGACCTTCTTCAACCTGGGTTGGATTTCCGTCGGGCTGGCTTCGATCGACATCTGGCGCAGGCCGGAGTCGCGCTTCTCGCGCTGGCTGCCGTGGCTGGGCCTGCTTACTGTCGTGACCTTCCTCGCGTTCTTGTACGTGTACCTGCCGGTGATCACCTACACCGGGACAGACGCGGGCCGCCAGCCCTTCTCCATGGCAACCACGCTCGAGTGGCTCGTCCTCGCGGGCATCCTGCTGTGGACCCTGTTCGCGGCAATCACCTGGTGGAGATCCGACCGTGGCCGTCGCACCGCCGCGTAAGCCAGGCACGGAGGTCGATCTCAGCGTCGACCTGGGCCGCGGCCTGGTGCTGCGCAACCCGCTGATGGTCGCGTCGGGCACGTTCGGCTACGGCATCGAGTACGGCGAAGTAGTCGACATTCAGCGCTTGGGGGCGATCTGCTCCAAGGGCACCACCCTCCGGCCCCGCCAGGGCAATCCGCCGCCGCGCGTGACCGAGACGCCCGCGGGGATGCTCAACTCGATCGGGCTGCAGAACCCGGGCGTCGACGGCGTCCTCGAGAAGTACGCCAACACCTGGGCCGGCTGGGAAGTGCCGGTCATCGTTAACGTTGCTGGTGAATCGGTCGACGACTACGTCGAGGTGGCGCGGCGCCTCGATGGCCAGCCCGGCGTGGCCGGCATTGAGCTCAACATCTCGTGCCCCAACGTGGGCGCCGGCGGCCTCCAGTTCGCGCTCGATGGCGCCGCGGCCGCAGACGTCACCGCGGCCGTGCGGCGCGCGACGGACCTGCCGCTGATGGTCAAGCTCTCCCCCGCCGCGACCGACGTGCGCGGCATCGCCAAGGCCATCGCCGACGCGGGCGCCGACGCGATCAGCGCCGTCAACACGCTGCCCGGCCTGGCGATCGATCGCGCCCGGCGCCGGCCCATCCTGGGCAACACCTTTGGCGGGCTCTCCGGCCCGGCACTGAAACCGGTCGCACTGAGGGTCGTATACGAGGTCGCGCAGGTCGTGAAGATCCCCATCGTGGGCATCGGTGGTGTCGGCTCCCTCGACGACGTGCTCGATTTCCTGATGTGCGGCGCGGTCGCCGTCCAGGTGGGCACCGCGGTCTTCGCCGATCCGGTGTTGCCGCTGCGGCTGGCCGACGAGCTGGCCGAGTGGTGCGCCGCCCGCGGGATGGCCAGCCACCGCGAGCTGATCGGCACGGCGCTGCCGCAGCGGCGCGACAAGCCCAGCGTCAAGCAGAGCGAGTACCGGCCATGACCAGCACGCCGGGGAGCATCGCGGCCGCGTCCCGCGTGGCAGTCGCGCAGCGGGTGGAGCAGCTCTTCGCCCAGTCCGGCGCGTATCGCGAGGGCCACTTCAAGTTGAAGAGCGGCCGTCACGGCGACCGCTACCTCGAGAAGTTCCAGGTCCTTCAGTGGCCCGAGCGGGTCGTGGAGATCTGCAGCTACATGGCTGAAGCGGCACGCGCCGCCGCCGGAGACGCGCCACCCCAGGTCACGATCGGCCCCACGACAGGCGGCGTGATCCTGGCCCACGAGGTCGGCAAGTCGCTGGGGACGCGCGGCATCTTCGCGGAGAGCGTCACCAGCGCGAGCGGCTCACACCGCGAGCTGCGCCGTGGCTTCCGCATCAACCCTGGCGAACGGGTCGCGCTCGTTGACGACGTCGTCACCACCGGCACGTCGCTGCTCGAGATGATCCCGATCATCGAGGCGAGCGGCGGCGAGATCGCCGCGATCGTGGTCATCGTCGACCGCTCGGGCGAGCTCGATGCGTTGACTTCACCGACTACGGGCAAGACCTATCGCCTGCCGACAGAAGAAGAATGGGAACGCGCCGCGCGCTGGACAGATGGACGCAAATATCCATGGGGCGATGAATTCGATGCCGACAATGCAAATACTTATGAAAACACATTCGGCA
>DAIERN010000043.1 GCA_027346765.1 Chloroflexota bacterium
CGCGCCGGCCCGCTGTACGCGCAGCACCACTCGAGCTGCACGAGGCCCGCGGGCTGCGCTACGGCGAGCCCCAGCGGCACGCCGACAGGCTCGTCGCGCCGCCGCGCAAGGTGCGCCAGGCATTCCCTACACACCGCCTCGCCCTCACGGCCGCAGGCGGGGCATGCCGGCGGCAACAGCAGATCCAGCACCCGTTTCATGCTCGACCAGCGTGGCGTGGCGCCCTCATCGGCGCCTTACCGGCCACTTATCATCGCCTGCGATGCAGCCGCTGGTGGCCGTAACTGGGGCGCGCAGGTGATTGATCGCCGTTGGTCGGGCCCACTGTCGGCTGGCCTGGCCCTCGTTGGCCTGCTCGTGCTGGGCGGGGCCATCAGCACGTGGCTCGGTCGGTCGCCCGGCTGGGCGTACGACTTCCATGCCTATTACGACGCGGCCCTGCGTTTCCTGGCGACCGGTACGCCATACCAACCAGAGATCGTGAGCGGGCCCTTCCGGCCCGGCCCATTTGGGCTGTACCTGTACTCGCCGGTACTCGCGCTGCTGTTCGTGCCACTCACCTGGCTGGGTGAGCACGGCGCGATCCTGGTGTGGCTCGCGCTCCGCGTGGCCGGACTCCTCGCGATCTGCGCTTTCATGCCCATCTCGCGCCGGCTGCGCCTGGCGGTGTTTGGGGTGGCGGCGCTCAGCGCACCCGTGCTGTTCGACCTCAACTTGGGCAACGTGAGCCTCCTCGTAACGCTGGCCGCCGTGCTCATCTGGCGCTGGCTTGACCGTCCCCTGGCTGGGGTTGCCCTGGCCGCCGCGCTCGTCGTGCGCCCGGTCATGGCCGTCGTCGGTGCGTGGTGGCTTGTGCGCGTCCAGTGGCGGCCCATGGCAGCTACATCGATCGCCTTTGGCGCAATCGTCCTGGTCAGCCTCGTCTGGCTGCCGCTCGACACCTGGCTCAGCTGGCTGACCGTCCTGCGCAACGTGAGTGACGTGACCGGGGTCAAAGCCAACGTGGACCTGGGCTCAGCCGTGCTGCTGCTGGGTGGCTCGCCGGCTCTGGCGCAGATCGCGCTCTACGCGGGCTACGCGATCGCGGCGCTGGCCGTGTTGTTGAGCCTGCGGCGCGACCGCGAACTGAGTTACGTCGTGACGCTGATGGCGACGCTCCTGTTGTCGCCGCTGCTGTGGGATCACTACCTGACCAATCTGCTCGTGCCTGCGGCCTTCCTCGCGTCCCGCGGCCGCTGGTGGGGCCTCGGCCTGCCGCTGCTGTGCTGGGCGCCAATCGTGCTGGTTACTCTCCTGCCGGCGACCAAGCTATTTGCCGCGGTGCTGCTGACGCCCATGGCCCTCGCCGGACTCCTGCTGCCCTTCCTGGCGCCCGACGCGAGCGAACGCGTTGGTCGAGCGCTCGCCTGGTGTGGCAAGTCAGCGGCACGCCCCGAACCAGCCACTGCGCGTTGACCATGCTCTGGCCGCGCCGCCTGGTGGCCGCCCTGGTGCTCGTCACGCTCGCGGTCTACCTCTTGTATATCGCGCTCTGGCAGACCCACGTGCCCGCGCCCTTGTTCGAGGATTGGGCGTGGTACGGCGATGGCCCGGCGCGGCTGCTCGCCGGTCAGCCCCTGTACGACCCGGCCTACCTGCACGGCCCCTACTACCTGGCCGACTCAGAGATCATGGGCAAGTTCAACCAATGGCCGGCGCTGGCGGTGGCGCTGGTGCCCTTCGAGATGCTTGTCCCGCAAGCCGTACAGCCGCTCGCGTGGGGCATCCTGATGACCGCGATGCTGGTCGCCGCGTTCACGCTCGTGTGGCCGCGCGCGACGTTGGTGACGGGGGTCGCGCTGGCGCTGCTCGTCGCCGCCGCGACGCCGACCTGGCTGGCCTTCCGCACGGCGAACCTGGCCTGCGCAATCGCGCTTGGTGTCGCGCTCACGATCGTCGGCCAGCGCCGCCGCTCAACCGGCCTGATGGCGACCGGCCTGCTGCTCGCGGGCATCGCCAAGATCCTTCCGGCCGCGCCGCTCGTGTTGTGGCTGCCCGTTCGGCACAGACAGTGGCGCCCAGTGGCCGTGGCGCTGGCGGCTGGCGCCGCGCTGACGGCGGTAGCGGTTTACGCGCAGGGGGTGTCAATCATTTCCGAGTTCATCACCACCTCCGCCGGGCAGTTGCCTCTCGCCGAGTGGACCAACGTCGCTCCGGCCTACCTGCTGGTGCCGCTGCTGGGCAACCTGGCGCTGCCGCTGTCCATCGCCCTGGCGCTCGGCCTGACGGTCGCGGCGCTGCTCCCCGGGCGCTCGAATGGTGCGAGCCTGCTGATGCTCACGATCGCGGCGTGCCTCGTCATTTCGACGACGCACCTGTTCTGGTGGCTCTCGCCAATGATCGTGGCCCTCGCGTACTACGGCGACAGGGTGGTTGGCCTGCTCGGTCGGCTCTTCGATTGGCCGCCGGCACCGCAGCCGGGTCGGGGTAAGTCGGCCGAAGGTCGGTCGGCGGAGGGTCAGTCCGTGGCGGGTTAGCGGGTCAGTCGGCCGGGGCCAGCGTCACGTAATCGCCAACGCGTAAGCCACACGCGGCCAGCGAGCCGGCAGGAACCTCGATCGCGCCGCGCGCGCCGCGAACCCACCACACGATCCCTGTCCAGGGCTTGAGCATGGGTTTGAGCGCGACCACCGGCCGGGCGCCGTCCGCGCGCGGCGCGCCCACGAACAGGACGTCGATCGCAAAACGCATGAACAGCATGTGCACCCCGTTGGTGCCGGCGAGGTAGAGTCCCTCACCGCTCGCGAGATGGCTTCGCCCGATCAGGCCGCGCAGCCTGGCCAGCCACGAGCTGGCAACTTCCACGCGGTACAAGGGGGCCGCCGCGCCGTCCGTCCGCAGCTCCATGTATGAACCCATCCCCAGAGGATGACGCGCGCGGCTACTGCCCGCTGGACATGTTGAGCGCGATCAGGATGACCGCGGGACCAAGGATCACGATGAACATCGATGGGAAGATGCAGCCGACCAGCGGGAAGAGCATCTTGATGGGCGCCTTGGCGGCCAATTCTTCGGCGCGCTGGCGGCGTTCGATGCGCAGCTGCTCGGACTGAACCTGGAGCACCTTGCTGATCGACACGCCGAGCTGTTCGGCCTGGATGATCGCGCCGATGAAGTTGTTAAGCGCCGATACGTCGGTCCGGCCGGTCACGTCGCGCAGTGCGTCACGGCGCGTTTTGCCGACGCGGATCTCCGCCAGGGCGCGGCGGAACTCGTCGGCCAGGGGACCCCGGGTCTTCTCCACGACCTTGGCCAGGGCGCCGTCAAACGACAGGCCGGCGCGAACCGAGATCGTCAGCAGGTCGAGCGTGTCCGGTGTCGCCAGCAGGATGGCCTTCTGGCGCGCCTTGATGCGCCGACTCAGCCATAGCTCGGGGCCAAGGAAGCCCAGGCCGCCCAGGGCAGCCGCGCCCACGAAGCCAAATGGCGGGTTGCCCAGCAGGATGCCGAAGAGCACGAAGGTGCCGGCGCCAACCAGGCCTGCCATCACCAATTTGAGGCCAAGGAAGTCGACCGTGCGCAGGTCACCCGGGTTGCCTGCCATTGACAGGCGCTTCTCGGTACGGCTGACCTTGGACGGGCTCGCGAACCGCTGGGCGAGGCCCGACAGGCGCGATGCGAGCGGGCGGAGGGTGCGCTCGAAGAGGGGCTGCTGAAGCTCGATCTCCTCGAGCGTTCGGGCCTGCATCGAGCCCAGCTGTGACAGGCGCGCCTGCACCGGGTCCATTTGCTTGGAGCCGGCGAGAGCGAAGAAGACGAGCAGGACGCCGAGCGCCGCGACGCCGGCCATGATGATCGGAAGCATGCTCAGACCTCGATGTCGACGATGCGGCGGATGAGGATGAAGCCGATGAGCATCATGAATCCGCCACCGGCGAGGATGAACATGCCGGCGGGCAGGCCCATCAGCTCGGGTGGCTTCTGGAGCATTGGCGCCATGAAGGTCGGGGCGATGACCGACATGACGATCACCAGGCCAACCGGGAGGAAGCCGACGACGTAGCCCGACATGCGCTGCTGCGCGGTCAGCGTGCGGATCTCGCCCTTGATGCGGACGCGCTCGCGGATCGTGTAGGCGATGGAATCGAGGATCTCGGCGAGATTACCGCCCACGGTGTGGTGGATGGCGATGGCGGTGGTCATCAGGTCGAGGTCGTCCGAGCGAACGCGGCGCTGCAGGTTGGCGAGCGCCTCATCGAGGGGCAGGCCCAGGTTGACCTCGCGAATCACGCGGGCGAACTCGGTCGAAACGGGCGGACGCGTCTCACGCACGATCATCTCGACCGCCTGCAGGAAGGACGAGCCGGCGCGCAGGGCGTTGGCCAGCAGCATGATCGTGTCGGCCAGCCCCGTGTTGAACGCTTTGAGGCGCTTGCCCTTGCGGCGGTTGAGCCAGAACTTGGGCAGCCACCAGCCCAGGACGAGGCCGGCGGCCCAGATCAACGGGCTCGAGAAGACGCTGATGATGGGACTGAGCGCGATGGCGATCAGCGGCACGCCCACGAGCGCGGCCGCGCGGATCGCCAGGAACTCGGTCGGCTTGAGCGCCAGGTCGGCGCGAGCGAGCTCGCGCGCCATGTTGCTGCCCCAGTCGCGCCGCTCGATGACGCGGTTGAAATTGGCCAGCGCAGCGGACGTGGCGATGCGCTCACTCAGGTCGCGCGTTCCCACGCTGTCGCTCTTCGTTTCCTCGCCTGCGGCGTAGCGCTCGAGGCGGGCGTTGACGTTCGACCCGCCGGCCAGGCTCAGGAAGATCAGCAGGACGCCCAGGCCGGCACTGGCGGCGATGACGATGACGGTTGGGTCCATGGCTAGATCGGGCTCCCGAACATGCGCGGCGGCAGGTGGATGCCGTGCGCCTCGAACTTCTCCGCGAAGCGCGGGCGCACGCCGGTCGGCCGCAGACGGCCTTGGACCTTGCCCTCCACGACGCCGGTCTGCTCGAAGACGAACACGTCCTGGAGGACGATCACGTCGCCTTCCATGCCCTGCACCTCGGTGATGTTGGTGATCTTGCGCGAGCCGTCCTTCAGCCGTTCCTGGTGAACGATCAGGTCGACGGCTGAGGCAATCTGCTCGCGCACCGCGCGCAGCGGCAGCTCGACACCGGCGAACAGGACCATGGTCTCGAGACGAGCCAGCATGTCGCGCGGCGTATTGGCGTGGCCGGTCGACATGGAGCCATCGTGGCCGGTGTTCATTGCCTGGAGCATGTCCAAAGCCTCGCCGCTCCGGCACTCGCCGACGATGATGCGATCGGGCCTCATGCGGAGGGCATTTCGTACGAGTTCACGAATGGGAACCGCGCCCTTGCCCTCGATGTTGGCCGGGCGCGACTCGAGCGTGACCACGTGCTCCTGGCGGAGCTGCAGCTCGGCCGCGTCCTCGACGGTGACGATGCGCTCGTCGTTGGGGATGAACGAGCTCAGCACGTTGAGCATGGTGGTCTTGCCGGAGCCGGTGCCGCCGCTGACGAAGACGTTCAGGCGCGCCTCCACGCACGCTCGCAGGAAGTCGAACATCTCCGGCGTCGAGGTGCCGTAGCGGATGAGGTCATCGGTCGTGAGTGGCGTCGACGCGAACTTGCGGATCGTCACCACCGGGCCAACGAGGCTGATCGGCGGAATGACCGCGTTGACGCGCGAGCCATCGACGAGTCGCGCGTCGACCATGGGGCTCGATTCATCGACGCGCCGGCCGATGGGCGAGATGATGCGGTCGATGATGCGCATCACGTGCTCGTCGTTCTGGAACGTGATGTTCGTCAGCTCGAGCTTGCCGGCGCGCTCGACGTAGACCTGGCGCGGCCCGTTGACCATCACTTCGGTGATGCTCTCGTCGCGCAGCAACGGCTCGAGCGGGCCAAGGCCGACGATCTCATCGGTGATCTGCTCGAGCATGCGCGTCCGCTCGGCGCGGGTCAGCGCCAACCCTTCCGCGTCAAGGGCACGGCCGAAGGCTTCCTCGATCTCACGCCGGACCTCGACCGCGTTGGCCAGGTCGAGCTTGGGGTCAATGTCGCCGATGACGCGCTGCTGGATGCGGAACTTGGCGTCGCGGAACGATTCGCGCAGCGGTACCTGGGCGAGCATGCGACCCGTGGTGGCACCGCCGCTTGGGCCGGTGCCGGTGGGCGGCACGGGAGGCGCGGGCACGCGCTCCAGACCGGTCGCCGGCCGGGCGGCCGGGGTGCGGCCCAGATTGGACGGCGCGGCCGGGTCAGCCGGCACGGTACCCGGCAGCTCGGCTGCGGGGCGGACGCTCTCGATGCGGCGCAGCAGTGACATCAGCTTCTCCTAACTAGTGGGCGCGCCACTGGAACAGGCCGCCGTTCTTGCCCTTCACCGCGGCACGGGCCGGGGCCATGCCCGCCTGGACCTGCTCACCGCTAACGACCGCCTTGGCCAGACGCACGACGTCCTCGCTGACCCGCGTCTGGCGCGCGGCGACGACGAACGGCACGCCGCGGTTGAGGGCATACACGACGGTCCGGCCGTCGGACACCACGCTGTGGCTGATCTTCCGACCGATTGAGCTCTCGACGTCGTGCAGCCGGATGCCATAGCCCGAGTCGGCCCGATTCAGCAGCAGCTGCACCTTGCCCTCGGGATAGCCCAGCTGCTCGACGAGTGCCAGGAACTGGCGAATGTTCTTGATGTTGGTGATCTCGAGCGTCAGCACCGTCAATACGACGTCGCTCTGGTCGAGGAAGGCGAGCGTCATGTCCTGGAGCAGCGGCGAGCAGTCGATGACGACGAGGTCATGGGTCATGCGCAGCGCGGCGATGATCTTGGTGACGTGGTCGGGGGTGATGAGCTCGGCCATTTCCGGGCTGGGTGGCGCCATCAGCACGCGCACGCCCGTGCTGTGGTCGATCAGCGTGGTCTCGAGCGTCTCGAGATCGCCGCCGGCCATCTCGCGCGCGAGGTCGGCGATTGACTGGTTCTTGGGATTGAGGTTGAGCAGCACCCCGACATCACCGAACTGGAGGCCACCGTCGACCAGGGCGACCTTCTTGCCCAGCTCCGTCTTGGCGGCAACCGCGAAGTTGACGGCGAGCGTGGTCCGGCCGACCCCACCCTTGGGTGAGAAGAACGTCACCACCTGGCCGTTGTGCGTGGGCTGGGCGGGCTGAACGTGACCGTCGGTGGCTGCCGCTGCGGGCCGGGCGCTGGCGACGCGGTCGAACTTCTGGCGCTCGCGCTGGTGGACCTGGCGGATCGAAGCCGCGAGCTCGTCACTGGAAAAGGGCTTGACCAGGAACTCGCGCGCCCCGGCCAGCATTGCCCGGCGCAGGTAGTCGGGCTCGCCCTGGACGCTCATCATGATGATCGCGGCCGTGGGCACGCGCACCGACAGCTGCTCGGCCGTCGCGAGACCGTCCATGCCGGGCATGTTGATGTCCAGCAGGAGCACGTCGACCGGGGTCTGCGTGGCCAGGCTGAGCGCTTCCTCGCCTGAGTCGACGCTCCCGGTCACCGTGATGTCGCTCTCGAAGCTGAGCAGCTTGGCCAGGTGATCGCGCGTCTCGGCGATGTCATCGACGATCACAACGCGAATCGGCTCGGCCCCGGTCGTGCTCATTTCACCCTCCCCAACGCCGGTCAGGGCGTGACCGGCGCGGGCGGCAGGACCCCGTAGTTATCGACCAGCCACTTGAGCGTGATGCCCGTGGTCGTGGTATCCGGCGCGGTCGCGTCGCCCGGTGCGCGGAGCACGAGGGAGACGTTGCCATCGAGCTGGGCGAAGCGCACGACCTCGGCTTGCTGCGGCGTGACGGCCAGCACAACCACCACATCCGGCTCGACCGCGACGGTGGTGTTCGCGTTGTTGGGATCGGTCGAGCGGACGTTCACTGCCAGGACCTGCACGTTCTGGACGACGACCTTGACCGTCGTGCTGTTCACGAATTCATCGATCGAGATGTAGGGCGTGGTGTCGACGGTGCCGTCCACCGTGGTGTGGCCGTAGTTGGGGTTGGCCAGGACCTGCGGGTTGAGCGCGTCGGTCTCACGCATCGAGATAAGGACATCGACACGATCACCGGGCGCCAGGAGCGCGCTCACCGAATCCACCTTGGTCAGTGGCACGGCGATCGCGCGCAGGCCCGGCTGGAGCGATTGCGCGATCTGCTGATCGAGCGTCGTCGCGAAGTCGTCGCTGGTCAGCGCCTGCCCGGCCGGGACCGTGCGGCGAACGATCTGGCCCACGAGCTCCTCGGGACGCTGGTAGGTGCCGGAGGCGTCGGCCTGGGCACGTGCTTGGGTAGTCAGCTTGTCGGCCGTGAGCTCGGTGCCCAGAGGCAGGTCGAGCGCAGCCACGACGACGTTCACGTCTTGCGGTGCGGGTGGCGCCTGGTTCTGGCCCATGTTGCCAAAGGCAAGCACGGACACGAATGCGACCACTGCCAGCCCCAAGCCGGCGATGAGCATGAATCGGTTGCGTTTCAAGGTTGCCGCCTCCACGGTCGTTTGACAGGTGTCAACGACTCTAGAAGTGGTGCAGAGGGGTCCCAATCACACCAATGGGCTAGGACCATGGGCCGCTCGTGCACAAATAGAAGAGCGCCAGCTGGTCCGTTGAGGAGGGTTGGACCAGTGGCGCTCCCAGGGCGGACCGTCGCCCTGATCACATGCTGTTGCCCAGCGACGAGAGCATGTCGTTGATCGACCCGCCCATGAACGTCACTGCGACGATTGATGCGATGGCGACGAGCGCCAGGATGAGTGCGTACTCGGCGAGCCCCTGTCCAGCCTGCGCACGTCGACGCAGCGCACGGCCAATTGCGTTTCTCACGTCAGCGATCCTCGAATAAGTGCGGTCATCGCAATAGGCGCGATGTGAGCCGACTCTCGCCCAGCGGTCAGGCGCTCGAAATAGGAAAGCCGTACTCAACGGCTGGGAGTGCTGCCGAATCGCGCACGCAGGCGCCACACGAGTTGGTGCGCCGATGCGCCGCCCGGCGCGGCTGAGGGACCGCTCGGGCTAGCCGCCGTTGATCTGATTGGCGACGATCGACAGGATGTCGTTGATCTGCGTGCCGAAGAACGTCAGCGCGACCAGGGCGACGATGACGATCAGCGCGACGATCAGCGCGTACTCGGCCAGGCTCTGGCCACGCGA
>DAIERN010000044.1 GCA_027346765.1 Chloroflexota bacterium
CGTCGTCCTGCCGCCCGGCGGTCCGTCGGTTGCCGCGGGCCAGGCGATTTCGGATAGCACCGCAGGGACGCTCCCCATAACCCGCAACGTCAAGCCCCCGACCGGATCCAACGGCGTGGCCATCGCGACAGTGAACCTGCGCGAGCAGCCCGACGCGACGTCGCGCATCCTGGGGTGGGTGGGCAGCGGCGGATTCATGCGAATTGTCGATGAGGCGTACAGCCCGCAGGGCAACCTCTACTACCAGGTCGAGACTGCGAGCGGGTCGACGGGCTGGGTCTACGGGCGCTGGATCCTCAACATCCAGTAGGTCAGTGCCTCGTCGGTGCAGAGGGAAGCAGCCTAGGTCTCGCGTGAGGTGACTGTGGTGGGCGATACTGGATTCGAACCAGTGACCCCTCGGATGTGAACCGAGTGCTCTACCGCTGAGCCAATCGCCCCCCGGGACGCCCGCATGGGCCGGGCCATTATCCGCGCTCTAAGCGGACCTTGTCACCAAGCCCGGCCAGCGGCCGCTCAATGCGCTCGGCGCGAGGTCGTGGACCGCCAGAACCTTGGTGCGCGACGTCGCGCCGCGCACCAGCTGCAGCCGCGATGGCGCGACGTCCAGCGCAGCGGCGACAACGCGCACGACGGCAGCGTTGGCGGCGCCACCCGCCGGCGCGGCGCGAACCTTGACCAGCAGCTCCCCACCGGGCGCGACGCCCGACACCTCGTCGCGCCCCGCGCGCGGCGTGACCCGGACCGTGAACGTGACGGTCAGCGGAACAGGACCAGCTGCATCAGGAAACCCAGGCCCAGCATCAGCACCAGCGGCGAGAAGTCGACCATGCCTGACTGCGGCAGGATGCGTCGAATCGGGGCGAGCAGTGGCTCCGTCGTGTCAAAGAGGAACCGGCCCACCGGGCCCTCCAACGTTGGATTGACCCACGAGAGCAGCACCCGCGCGACCACCATCAGCCACAGCACGGTGACCAGCACCTGGAGGAAGACGACCAGGAAGCCGCTCATCGGCTCACCGTGACCACGCGTTCGCCGAAGATGGCCCGACCGATCCGGACCACGGTTGCCCCCTCCTCGATCGCGATCTCGAAGTCGTCGCTCATGCCCATCGACAGCGCGGCGCCCAAGCGCGCCTCGCGCGCCCGCAGCCGCGCGCCGGCCTCGCGCAGCGCGACAAACGTGGGCTGCGCGTCCCCTGGGCGAGCGACCAGCCGACCAACCGTCATCAGGCCGCGCAGCTCGAGCCCGGGGAGCGCCGCGATCGCCGGCAGCGCTGCCTCAAGGGACTCGACCGCGAAGCCCGCCTTGGCCGCATCGCTGTCGACGTTGACCTGGAGGTAGACCGGGTACGGCGTCTTGCCGGCGTCGGCCGCGCGTCGCGCAATGCGTTCCGCCAACTCGACCGAATCGACCGACTGGATGCAGTCGAACAGCTTTACCGCCCTGCCCGCCTTGTTCGATTGCAGGTGACCGACTAGCTGCCAGCTCGCCTGCGGAAGGTCGGTGACCTTGGCCTCCGCTTCCTGCACGCGGTTCTCGGCCAGGTCGGTCAGTCCCAGCTCGACTGCGGCCCGGACAATCTCAACCGACACCGACTTTGTGACCGCCAGCAGCCTGACTGTGGCCGGATCGCGTCCCGCCTGCGCACACGCCCGCGCGATGCGCGCGCGAACTTGCTCGACGCGCGCTTCGAGCGGGGCGGTCTGGGTCAGGAGCGCCGGCGCAGGAACGCCGGGATGTCGAGGTCCTCGATCTCCTGCTGCGGCCCACGGCGCAGATCGCCGTTGGACGGCCGCGACGAGACCGTCGCCGCGGCGGGCATCGCCTCGCCGTTGCCGGTCGAGCTGATGGGGATCGCGGCCGCGATGCGCTGATCGATCACCTGCTCGCGTTCGCGCGAGCGCAGGACGCTGGCCATGTCAGAGGCTGGCACGTGCGCGCGCTGCGCCTCGCGCCGGCGCGAAGCGTCAAAGCCGGTGGCAATGACGGTGATCGCGATCTCGTCGCCCATGCGCTCGTCGATGACCGTGCCGAAGATGATGTTCGCCTCCGGATCGGCCGTGCTCTTGATGATCTCAGCCGCCTCGTCGACCTCGTACAGCGCGAGGCTGGGGCCGCCGGTGACGTTGAACAGCACGCCCTGGGCGCCGTTGATGTTCAGCTCGAGCAGCGGGCTGGAGATCGCCTGGCGCGCGGCCGTCGCGGCGCGGTCCTCGCCACTGGCCCGGCCGATGCCCATCAGCGCTGATCCGGCATCCTTCATGACGGTCCGCACGTCGGCGAAGTCGAGGTTGATAAGACCGGGAATGGTGATCAGGTCGCTGATGCCCTGGACGCCCTGGCGCAGCACGTCGTCGACGACGCGGAACGCCTCCAGGATCGAGGTCTGCTTGTCGACAACGTCCTTCAGGCGATCGTTGGGGATGGTGATGAGCGTGTCGACCTTGTCGCGCAGCGCCTCGCTGCCCTTCTCCGCGTTCAGCCGGCGCCGCGCGCCCTCAAAGCTGAATGGCTTGGTGACGACGCCGATGGTCAGCGCCCCCAGGTCGCGCGCGATCTCGGCGATGCCGCCGATGGCGCCGATGACGCTCGCCGCGTCCACCGCCCATGCCGGCGGTGATGAAGACCATGTCGGAGTCCTTGAGCGCCTCGTAGATCTTTTCCGCGTCCTCCTCGGCGGAGCGCTGGCCGATGCCGGGGTCACCGCCCGCGCCGAGACCGCGGGTGATCTTGTCGCCGATGCGGATCTTGTGCGGCGCGTCCGACTGGAGCAGCGCCTGGGCGTCGGTGTTGACGGAGATGAACTCCACGCCCATGAGCTCGGCGCGGATCATCCGGTTGACGGCGTTGGATCCGCCGCCTCCGATACCGATCACACGGATGAGTGCGAAGTTCTCGGAGTCGGACCTCAGCGACATGTCGGCTTATCCCCTTCTACCCGGCGCGTAAAGACGGTTGCAGACCTGGCGTGGGCTCCGACGCCGAGGTGTCTGATGGTCGGGCGAGTATAGCCGCGGGGCAGCGCGGGACGGCATGCCCAATGGACTCCGACTTGGCCAATTTCGACCGCCGATTGGGCTCCGATGTGGACGGGTTGTGGATAACCGATTCAGCCGGCGGGGAAGGTCGGTCGCACGTGGAGCGTCGAGTTGTGGGGTAGGTCAAGCCAGCACAGCCGATTCCAGGGCAGCCTTTGTCCGGGCGTTTCGAAGCATTGATAGAGGTCCGCAACAGGTAAACGGTTGCTCGTCATGCGGTGCGCATTGAGGCTGCCGACTCGAACGCGATTATAACGGTCGCCACTCCCTGTGGTGTCAATTGAATAGAGAGAACGAACCATGACCGCGCGCCGCCTCGCATTGCCACTCCTGGCAGTGCTGCTTCTTGCCACTTTCCCACCCGTTACGCTCGCTGATGAACTGGATCAGCCCACTCCCGATGAACTTGCTCTGGAGGCGGTGAAGCAACCGCTCGCTGACGCCATCAGTCACTACTTCGATACCGGAATCTACGTCTCGCCGCAGGTAGACCTTGGGGACTACGAGCCGGAGGCATGCGAGGAGCATTGCTCTCCGCCGCCCACCTCCAAAGCATTGAGCGTGTACGCCCGTCAGCAGATCAACGGCTACTACTGCGGAGTCGCATCAGCGCAGGCAGTGCTCAACTACACATGGCACATTTTCTATGCAACGGTCGACGGTCAGGACCCCGGTAAGAACTGGAAGAAGCAAAGCGTGATCGGTCGCGAAATGGGGACTGATGATGTCGGGAGCTCAAACAGCAGGATGATCAAGAATTACCTCGCCGCGAATGCCAACAACCCACCCGGCTTTGTGGGTTGGACCCGGTCTGTTAACGACTCAGGCCAGCAGATGTACAGCAGAATCGCCGCCGACGTGTCGAACTCGTCGATGCCGGTGATAGTCGCCGTCCAGCCGCACGATCCTGGCCAAGTACGCTTCCTACCCAGTTGGCCAAACGAGATATCGACCGTCGGCCACTTCATCGCAATTCGGGGCTATAGCGGAGCCTGGGATGGCACGGACACCGGAGCGAAGGTCCACTACGTCGAGTCGTCCGGGAATGGCGGCATGCAGGCAGGCCCGTACACCGTCGGGGCACTGACGATGTGGACCGTGAACAACCGCGGCGGTAACACGATCGTTTGGTGAGCATTGGACTGCGCCTGGTGGGGCAAGCGGGCGCTGCGATCGCCGTCGTCGCCCTATCCGGCTGCGTGATGTCCACGCCGATTGCGACCCGGCCGCCGTCAGGTGGTGAAACGTCTTCTCCAGCTCTGACGACGAACAGCCCTACTACGCCGTCAGCGCTTGCGACAGGCCCAACGTCCTCGATCCTACCGACTCCTGCTACGCGCCTCAGTGACCTCATGCTCGACATCCACGACGTGGCGGCGGAATACACACACGGGGTAGACAACGTCGTCAGCTTGGGCAACGAGTTCATCTGGGACGCGGCTGCGCCGGGCGCCAAATCGGACGATTGGTTCCACGAAGCTCTATACCGCTTTGTCCCTGGGACGGACGCGCCAGAAGTCATCTATCAGTCGCAATCTGCTGACCATCGACCGATCGGCAACATCGCGGGTAGCTCGAAGGGTTACGTGTTCTCCGACTACGTCGATGCGCCGACACAGACAGGCAAATGGCGCGTCTTTTTTGTCTCTGCACCTGGCGCCGCACCAGTGGAGTTGGACGAAGGAGACGAAGAGTTCAACAACGACGTGCCCCCCCATGTAGCCATGAACGACAAGTATGTCGCCTGGTCCGGCCTCAGGGGTACAGGTGACGGTCGTGTCGCAGAGCTGAAGGTGGTCCGGATCGACGACCTGGGCCGTGTCGCCACTTTCGGTACGTCAAGGATCGACGATGGCTGGGTTGACCGCCCGAGCCTCTTTGCCAATGAATTGTGGTACGAGGCAGGTGAGAACAACTGGGCGAGCAACATGTCGTACCCGCGTGTCGAAATGAAGGATCTCGATTACCCAGATGCTGCGCCCTTGATGCTCGGCCAAGACGTTCGCGCCTCGATGCCAGCACCGTCCGACGAACTAGTCGTCCTGAAGACTGGCGGCCTCGTCGGGGATAACTCGGCTAGCCCCGGCACGCTGACGATCTACTGGCGGGAGTCGGCGACCTTCGAGCGGCTTCCGATTCCGGGGCCTGCGACCGCCGCGGACAGCACTACCAACCCGACGGTCGGCGACAGGTTCGTCGCGTGGACTGACGAGGTGACGTCCCGCCTTTACGTCTACGACCTCGCTGAGCACCAATTCTCGCGTATTGCGGAACTTGACCCAACAAACGTCGGCGGCTTCGCCGGCCGATCGGTTCACGGGGATCTGCTGGCGTTCGCCTACTGGGACGGCGGCGATGGCAGCTTCGTGCGCTGGGCAACCTTGCCCGAGTAGAGCGGCTCTCAGCCAGCGAGGAACGACAGCGAGACCTTGCGGGTGGGGTTGTCGGTGTTGGGGTCGAGCAGCGCGATCGACTGCCACGTGCCCAGCTGAAGCTCGCCGCCAGCCACCGGGATGCTGATCGACGGCGGCGCCAGGAGTGGCAGCAAGTGATCCGCGCCGTGGCCGCGCGAGCCATGGGCATGACGCCAGCGATCGTCGCGCGGCAGCAGCCGGTCCAGTTCGTCCATCAGGTCCGCCTCAGAACCGGAGCCGAGCTCCATGATCACGACACCGCAGGTCGCGTGGGGCACGAACACGTTCAGCAGCCCATCGCCCTCGCCACGCACGAAGTCCGCGCACTCGGCGGTGATGTCGAAGAGCCCGCGTCCGGTTCCCGTGTGGACAGTGATCGTGAGGCTCTTCACCGCGCTACGGCAGGAGTCCCCTGGCCCAGTCGCGCATGCGCCCCAGGACGCCCGGCCCGGGAGTCGATTCGTACGAGCGGGACTCGTCACCGTGGACGGTCTGCGCGCCCCAGATGAGCAGGCCCAGCGACGTCGAATAGGCGGGCGTGAGCAGGTGGTCGGTCAGGCCCGACACGCCGGATGGCCCAGCGACGCGGACCGGCATCTGGAGCACTTCCCGCCCCAGGCGCGCGGCCCCGCTGAGTTGCGCGGCGCCTCCGGTCAGCACCAACCCTGCCGGCAGCATGCCGCTCGTGCCGGCCTTATCGATCTGCTCGCCGATCTTCTCGAAGACCTCGCGCATGCGCGCCTCGATGATCAGCGCGAGCTCGTAGCGCGACGCGCTCGAGGCGTCACCCTCGCCGATGCCCGTGACGTCGACCTGCTCGTCCTTATCGACGCCGCTCGGATCCGCCGTGCCGACGCGGATCTTCAGATCCTCCGCCGCGGCAAGCGACGTCTTGAGGCCGATGGCGATGTCGTTGGTGACGTTGTTGCCGCCCAGCGGCAGGACCGCGGTGTGGAAGGGCGAGCCCTCTATGAACAGGGCGAGATCGATCGTCCCGGCGCCGAAGTCGGCCACGGCGACGCCCAGCTCGCGTTCCGTGTCAGTCAGCACCGCATCAGCGGAGGCGAGTGATGCGGCAACCAGCTCATCGATCTTGATCTCCGCGCGCCCAACGCACTTGGTCAGGTTCTGCACCGCGGTGGCGCTGGCGTGGACGATGTGCGTCTCTACTTCGAGCCGCACGGCGCTCATGCCCAGCGGATCCTTGACGCCCTCCTGGCCGTCAACCACGAAGCCGCGCGGCAGGACGTGGAGCACCTCGCGGTTGGATGGGATCGTGACCGCGCGAGCGACCTCAGTGGCGCGCTCGATGTCCTCGCGCGTGACCTCGCGCCGCGGCCCGCTCACGGCGACCGCGCCGCGCGAGTTCTGCGACTCGACGTGGTTGCCGCCGATGCTCACGATGGCCGATTCGATGCGGTAGCCGGACAGCCGCTCGGCTGCCTCGCGCGCCGCGGCAATCGAGTTGACCGTCTGGTCGATGTTGACCACGACGCCCTTCTTGATGCCGGCCGACGGCACGGCGCCCTTGCCGATGACCGTCACCGAGCCATCGCGCGTCACCTCGCCGATGAGCGCCACGACCTTGTTCGTGCCGACGTCAAGCGCGACTAGCACTGCCTCTCGTTCCACGGGCGCCATTCTCGCCTAACTGGGCCGCGGCAGGTACGTGCCGCAGCGATCGTCGGCTGGGGCGAGATAAATCATCTGGATCTGGGCCTCACCGGTCGCGAGCAGGCTGCGCAGGCACTGCACCTGTTGGGCGATCTGCGTCGGCGGGCGCAGCGTGGGCGTATAGAAGCCGAAGACCGCGCGCCAGCCGCCTGGCACGGCGCTGACCACGAAGCCGTCGGCGTCATTGGCGCTGAACACGAGCTCCTGCGCGGCGGAGCCCACCAGCGCCGGCGTGAGCGCACCGATCTGGAGCATGGCCGCCGATTCGGTCGGGTCGATCTGCTGGCCCACCTCGAGCGGGATACCCAGGTCGACGCGCTGGTCATCGATCAGCGGCAGGCTGGCGATCGGCTGCGCGTCGGCGGCGCGTTCCTCGAGGACGACGCCGTCGGCATCGAGCAGGTAGGTGACGCCGGCGCGGACCACCTGCAGGACCGCCGTGCGCTCCGTGATGGCGACGACCAGGTGGTCGGGCAGCGCGACGTGAACGTCGGCCGCGGCGACAGCGGGCAGCGCCAGCAGGGCGCGGCGCATCGGCTCGGTGTGCAGGCCAAAGACATTGGGCGCACCGGATGGGGGCAAGTCCAATGCGTCGGTCACAGCGGCGATATCGGTGTAGTGGACGCCGCTGATCTGGACCCCGTCAGCGGCCAGGGTGAACTGGTGGCTGGTCACGAGCCAGGCGATGGCCGCGACGCTGCCGAGTGTCAGCACGACCCCCGCCATGCGCGCCGGGCTGACGAGCGCCCGCCAGCCGTCCTCGCGAAACGAGACGGGTGTCGTGCGGGATCTGCGAATTGGCCGCGCGGCGCGGCGGCTCATGCGCTGCGCGCGCGCGCCGCCTCGATGAGCAAGGCGCACAGCTCGCCGAAGTCGATACCGGCGACTCGGGCGGCCTTGGGCAAGAGGCTGTTGGCGGTCATGCCCGGGATGGTGTTTACCTCCAGGGTCACGACGCGCCCGTCGGCCGTGGCAATCATGTCCGTTCGCGACATATCGCGGCAGCCCAGCGCGCGATGCGCTGCCATGGCAACCTCCTGGACACGGAGCGCCAGCTCGTCGCTGATCCGCGCCGGGCAGATCTCATCGGTCAGCGCCGGGTCGTACTTGGCGCGGTAGTCGAAGAATTCCGCCTTGGTCGCGATCTCGATCACCGGCAGTGCGCGCAGAGCGCTGCCGTTGCCGATGACGCCCACGGTCAGCTCGGTGCCCATCAAGCGCCGCTCCACCATCACGCGATCATCGAGCTGGAACCCGACTTCGATAGCGCCGGGCAGTTCGCTTGGCGAGTCAACCATCACGACGCCCACGCTCGAGCCCTGTCTGACAGGTTTGACGACGAGCGGCAAGCCAAGATCCTCGGCCCGCGCGAGGGTTGACTCTCGTTCTTCAGGCCAATCTGTTCGGCTGACCACAAAGCCCGCCGGCACTTCTATGCCGCTTGCCGCTAGGACGGTCTTGGCCATCACCTTGTCCATCGCCAAGGCTGACGCCAGCACGCCCGACCCGACATAGGGGATGCCCAGCAGCTCGAGCATGCCCTGGATCGTGCCGTCCTCGCCCCACTGGCCGTGGATGGCGACGAAGCACACGTCGAGCCGGCGCTGCTCGTTGCCCGCGGGAACGAGCGCGGAGTTGGCACCGACCAAACCGCTCGAGCCCTTGACGATCCGGTCCTGCAATGCAGCGGGCAGCTCGCGCCGGTCGCGTTCGGGCAGCTCCTCCATGACCCCGGCGTGCTCCGCGAGGGCGCGGGCATGGGCGCGCTGCTCGTCGGTCAGCGCGGCGTTACCGGCCATGAGCGCCAGCGGGTCGATGAGCGTCACCTCGTAACGCTCGGCGTCAAGGTGAGACGCAATCTCAATGCCCGTGGCGAGCGAGATCTCGCGCTCACTCGACGCGCCACCCGCGAGCACGCCCACGCGAATCCTTTGTGGGCCGCTCACTCCGCGCTCTCCCAGTCAGTCCAGTCGCCGGCAAACACGATCTCGAAGACGAGCCCCATTCCGCGT
>DAIERN010000045.1 GCA_027346765.1 Chloroflexota bacterium
GAGGCCTTCGCCCAGATCGAAGTCCAGCTGAAGCGCCGCTGGGACCTGATCCCCAACCTCGTGAACGCCGTCAAGGGCTACATGGGGTTCGAGCAGTCGGTCCTGCAGAACGTCACGCAGGCTCGCGCCAACGCGGTGTCCGCTGGCGCCCAGGGCCCCGCCGCCCAGGCTGCCGCTGAGAACGCCCTCACCGGCACCCTGCGCTCGCTGTTCGCCGTCGTCGAGAACTACCCCGAGCTCAAGGCCAACCAGAACGTGCTCGAGCTGCAGGAGCAGCTGACCACGACAGAGAACCAGATCGGGTTCGCGCGCCAGCACTACAACGCGACCGTGCTCGACTACAACACCTCGATCGCGACGTTCCCCAATGTTCTTATCGCCGGACCTTTCGGCTTCAGCAAGCGCGAGTTCTTCGACGCCGAGCCGGAAGCTTCGCAGGTGCCGCAGGTCGACCTGAGCAACCTCGCCCCGCCAGCGCCGCCCGCCCCGCCCGCAGCTCCGCCGGCCGGCTGAGAGACCAAGGCGCTGACATGGCCCGCCGGCTGACCGGCGGGCCCAATTGACATGACCGCTCCAACGCAGAGCTTCTACCAGCAGATCAGCACGAATCGGCGCCAGTCGATCGTGCTCGTTCTGCTGCTCACCGCATTCCTGGGCTTCTTCGGCTTCGTCATCGGCTTCGCCATCAGCGGCGGCTATTGGCAGGGCGGCCTCATCGCGACCGGCATCGCGGTGGCCATCGCGCTGCTCATGACCAGCGTTTCCTACTTCGGTGGCGACGGGATCGTTCTCGCCACCGCCGGTGCGCGCCAGCTGACCGAGCAGTCGGCGCCGCAGCTCATGAACGTGGTGCGCGAGATGTGCATCGCGGCGAACGTGCCCATGCCGCGCGTCTACGCCATCAACGACACCGCGCCCAATGCCTTCGCCACCGGCCGTGATCCCAAACACGCCAGCCTCGCGGTCACGACCGGATTGCTTGAGAAGCTCGATCGCGAGGAGCTCCAAGGGGTCATCGGGCACGAGATCTCCCATGTCCGCAACCTGGACATCCGGTTCGAGCTGCTGGTGGCCGTGTTGGTCGGGTCCATCGCCCTCCTGGCTGACTTCTTCCTGCGCTTCACCTTCTGGGGCGGATTGGGCGGCGGCCGGCGCGGGCGTGACAGTGGCGGCGGCGGTGGCGCGCTGGTGCTGATCGCGATCGTGCTTGGGCTCGTGTTGTCGGTGATCGCGCCGATCATTGGCCGCCTGGTGCAGCTCGCGGTGAGCCGGCAGCGCGAGTACCTGGCCGACGCATCGAGCGTCGAGCTGACGCGCAACCCGTACGGGCTGGAGCGGGCGCTGGTCAAGATCAGCGCGGACCGCGAGGTCCTCGAAGTCGCCAACCGGGCGACGCAGCACATGTATTTCGTCAACCCGATCAAGAAATGGGAGGCCCGGGCGTCGGGCCTGATGGCGACCCACCCGCCGTTGGTCGATCGGGTCAACCGACTCCGGGCGCTTACCGGCCAGCCACCGGTCGACCAGCAGTCGATGCAGCAGCTGGCCGGGCTCAACTGAGGCCGCGGACGCGATCAGGCGGGTCGTTATGGTTCAATATGCATGGTCGCTGCCGGCGGCCATGGATTGGTCTGGACGCGCCGAGATAGCTCAGTTGGTAGAGCACGCGACTGAAAATCGCGGTGTCGCCAGTTCGATCCTGGCTCTCGGCACCACCCCATCCGGTCCGTCAGCCGGTGGTCATCGAGCGGAAGTGGCTCAGTTGGTAGAGCATCACCTTGCCAAGGTGAGGGTCGCGGGTTCGAGTCCCGTCTTCCGCTCCACTCTCTCCTTTTGACAAACTAGCCCGCGCGCACCGCTGGCCCTTCGTCTAGTGGTAGGACAGCGGACTTTGGATCCGTGAACTGAGGTTCGAATCCTCAAGGGCCAGCCAGTCGATCTTCTGGGGCGACGTACCCAAGTGGTTAAGGGGGCGGTCTGCAAAACCGCTATGCACCGGTTCGAATCCGGTCGTCGCCTCCACTCCCTCGACACAGGCCAATCTCGTTGATTTGTGCCAGATAGTTGGCACACGGGCCCGGTACGTTGGCGTCGATGCAGCGCCACCGGAAGTACACCGCCGAACAGCTAGAAACGGCTGTCGCCTCGGGTGGGAATCTCCACACCATCCTGAAAGCCTTGGGCTTGGTACCGCGCGGCGGAAACTATGAGTCGGTGCGGCGACAGATAGCCAGACTTGGCCTAGATGCCCCGCAGCTCGACGGCTTGAGAGCCCGCGCCAGAGGATCGACCGACGTTGCAGTGACCGACGATGAGATCGTCACCTTCGTTCGAGAATCCCGCTCATTCGCGGACGTCCTCAGAAGGATCGGCCGCCCTCCCGGTGGGCGCGCACAGGCACGGCTGAAGATCAAGGTTGCCGCCCTTGGCGTAGATACGTCGCACTTCACTGGCGCGGGTTGGCGTCGTGGTGACAACACGCCGGTTGTGCCAGCGGCGCCGCTCGACCAGTACCTTGTCGCTGGTCGATTGTGTCAGTCGTCGACCTTGAAGCGACGTCTGATTGAGTCGGGCCTTAAGCGCGCGCAGTGCGAACGCTGCTCAAGGACCGAATGGAACGGTGCTCCGATCCCGTTGGAGCTAGATCACGTCAACGGCAGGAGGGATGACAACCGCATCGACAACCTGCGGCTGCTCTGCCCGAATTGTCACGCGCAGACGGACACCTATCGGGGGCGGAATATCGGCAAAGCGAGCGGTATCCTCTGAGGGCCCGGGTGCCGGAACGGTATACGGAGGCGCCTTAAGAGCGTCCGTCCGAAAGGACATGTGGGTTCGAATCCCATCCCGGGCACCAACCAGTTTGTTCGGCGTCTCAGCCGCGGCCGAGGAAGCCACCCAGCCGACCTTTCTTGCGGGGTTGCGCCACCGCGTCGTCCTGGTCGTTGTCAGACAGCGTGTCCGCCAGCCGGCGGAGTGACGCCGACGCCGCGCTGCGACGTGCGAGCAAATGGAGCGGCTGGCCCTCGTTGACGGCGCGCAGGAAGTTCTCACTGTCGTAGGGGATGGTCAGCCCGACCTTGATCGACAGGTGCTCCTCGATCTGATCGCCCGATATCGACGACTTGGGGTAGATGTCGTTCATGACGAAGGTGGTTCGGTCGGCCGCGGTGCCCATCTCCGACAGGACTTCGAGCGCGGCATGCAGCAGGCGCAACGCCGGGATGTCGGGCGTAATCACCAGCGCCAGGCGGTCAGCCGAGTTGAGGACGACCATCGCGCGGCTATCGAGCGTAGAGCCGACGTCGACCACCACCGTCGCATACATGCCACGCAGCGTTTCCAGGAGCTGGGTCAATTGCTCACTCGTGAGACCGTCGCCGTCGTCGGGCCGGTATGGGCCGCCATAGACCATCAGACCGCTGGGATGTAGCCGGCCTGAGTCGGCGATCATCTCCGGGGTCTGGTTGTGCAGGTCTTCGCGGGCGAGCATCGCCGTCGAGGCGCGGCCGTAGATGTCGAGATGCGTCGATACCTGGCCGTGGAACATGTCGAGATCGGCGATGGCAACGTTGCCCGGCGCCATCTCAGCCAGCAGCAGCGCCGTGTTGACGGCCAGAGTCGTTGTGCCGGCGCCGCCCTTTGCCGCGGCAAACGCGATGACGCGGCCCGGTTTCGCCTGCACCTTGGGTACGGCGACTGACATGCCAGATTGGCTTGAGATGGGCGCGCCCACCGCCGGCTGAGCGCGGAGCAGCAGCGCGTCGACCATGGCGGCCAGCTCGCGTTCGTCGATGGGCTGCGACAGGACGTCGTCCGCGCCGGCCTCGAGAACCTTGACGCGCGTCTCGACGTCGCGCGCCGGCACCACGGCAAGGATGGGCGGGTGCGAGGACCCGGCTTCGTCGTTGATGCGCCGGCAGAGCAGCGCGAGCGACGCGATGTCCGCTGCTTCGACAACGATCAGCTGGGCGGTGCCAATCTCGGCGAGCGCGGCATTCAGGTCGCGTGCCACGGCGACCGACAGGTCAAGCCGCGCCAGGGCGCCCGCCAGTGCCTGGGCGTTCCCGCCAAGCGAAACGAGCACGACGCGCGACGACAACGGCCACCTCCTGCGAGGGCGCTTCGGAAAGGTCCACCAAAGGCTGTGTCCGAGTCTAACAACCGGCTCGGCTATACTCTCGGTCGACCTTTCAGCTCCGCCGTTGCCCACCGGGCCGCCAAGCGGGGCATATCCCAAGGGAAGGAGACATTCCGCCTTGCGCCGTTATGAGTTGATGCTCGTCCTGCGTCCCGACGCTCCGGACGACCAGGTCCAGGCCGTGATCGATCGTGCCACGCGCTCCATTGCCGCCGCCGACGGGCAGATCGTCAAGGTCAGCCCGTGGGGCCGTCGCCGCCTCGCCTATGCGATTGGCCAGCAGCACGAGGGCTCGTACTTCATCGTCCAGTTCGATGCGCCCGCCAGTGCAGTCCTCGAGCTCGAGCGCGGCCTCAACATCACCGAAGAGGTGATGCGCCACCTGATCACCCGCGTTGAGAAGCCGCAGCTGCGGCGCGCGACAGCGGAAGCGGGGGACGGCATGGCCGACGAAGAGTTTGTGCCGCCCGCACTGGACGACGACGACATCCCTGACACCGAGTTCATCGACGAGTCGGAGAGCGAAGCCGCTCCCGCCGCCACCGATCGCTAGACGCAGGAGGTTCTGACTGTGTCGCTCAACAAGTGCATGATCATCGGCAACCTGGGCCGCGATCCAGAGATGCGCTACACGCCCAGTGGCCAGGCCGTCACCCAGTTCACCGTCGCCTGCAACCGCAACTACAAGGACGCCCAGGGTGAGCGCCAGGAAGAGACCGAGTGGTTCCGCGTCGTAGCGTGGGGCCAGCAGGCCGAGTTCGCGGCGGAGTACCTCCGCAAGGGCGCCAAGGTGTACGTCGAGGGCCGGATCCAGACGCGCCAGTGGGAAGGCCAGGACGGCCAGAAGCGGTACACGACCGAGCTCGTGGCCAACACCATCCAGAACCTCGACCGCCGGCCGCGTGAGGACGCAGGCGATGGTGGCAGCCAGCTGCCGCCCGAGCCACGCGCACAGCGCCCCCAGGCCGCGAATGCGAAACCCGGAGCTTCCGAGCAGGCGCCCGAGCCCGACTACGACGACCTGCCCTTCTAAGGAGATTCGACATGCCCCCCACCAGCCGAACCAGCAAGAAGCGCAACGACGAGTACCGCGATCGTCGCCGCCGCAAGGTGTGCGCCTTCTGCGCCGACAAGACCGTGATGATCGATTACAAGGAGATCAACCGGCTGCGGCGCTACCTGTCAGAGCGCGCCAAGATCGAGCCGCGGCGCAAGACCGGCACCTGCGCCGAGCATCAGCGCCAGCTGGCCGTCGCGCTCAAGCGCGCCCGCCACGTTGCGCTGCTGCCGTACGCCCCCGAGCACCTGCGCGCCTAGCTTGGCGCGCAACCTGAGCGCGAGCACCCGGTGAACATCCTCGAGCTGCTCGTCGCGCTCGTCATCATCCTGGTGGCGGCCGAGCTCTTCACCAACGGCATCGAGTGGTTCGGCCACAAGCTCAATCTCGCTGAGGGTGCCGTCGGCAGTGTCCTGGCCGCGGTGGGCACGGCACTGCCGGAGACGATGATCCCGCTGGTCGCGATCCTGACCGCGACCGGCGCTAGCGACGCCGCGCACCACATTGGCGTGGGCGCGATCCTGGGCGCTCCGTTCATGCTCGCCACACTGGCCATGTTCGTGACCGGCATCGGGGTGATCTTCTGGGCCAAGCGCCGCGCGAATGGCTCTCAGATGAAGGTCGACACGCGCGTGCTGTTCATGGACATCCGCTACTTCTTCGTGGCGTTTGCCATCGCGATCGCAGCCGCGTTCGTGCCGGCGGAGATGAGCTGGCTGCGCTACGTGGCGGTCGTCGCGCTGCTCGCGGTCTATGCGTGGTACGTCAAGAGCCACTTCGAGGCCGATCCAAACGTCGACGCGGCCGACCTCGCGCCGCTGCGCTTCCGGCGCGTTGACGTGGCCCACCACCGGAATACGCCCGGCGCGCCGCGGCTGCGCATCGTCACGCTCCAGGTCGTCGTGGCGCTGGCGATGATCATCGGTGGCGCGGTCGTCTTCGTTGACGCGGTCGAGCACATTGCCACGGACCTGGGCTTGCCGGCGATCCTGCTCGCTCTGGTGGTCGCCCCCATCGCGACCGAGCTGCCGGAGAAGTTCAACAGCCTCATCTGGGTGCGCAACGGCAAGGACACACTCGCCATGGGCAACATCACCGGCGCCATGGTCTTCCAGTCGTGCATCCCGACCACGATTGGCGTGCTGCTCGCGGCCGATGCCTGGTCGCTCAACAACGCCTCACCGGAGACGCTGATCAGCTTCGTGTCGGCCGGCATCGCGTTCGCGGCGACGGCGCTGATCTTCCTGCCCATGTTCCGGCGCGGCTCGCTGAGTGGCCGCCACTTGCTGATCGGCGGCCTCTTCTACGTGGTGTACCTGGGTCTGGTCGTCGCCCGGCTGGCGGGCCTGCTGTAAGCCGTTTGGCCTGAGAAAGTGGGTGCCAAGGACTCCGATGACGCACCGGGGCCCGGCGTATACTCCGCCGCGATGCTGACTGAAAAGCCGATCAGGGCGCCGCTCCCTGCCACCGGCGCCCGTCCCGCCGACGACAGCATCGTCGCCTACTTTCAGGGCAATTTCGTGCCGCTGTCGCAGGCGCGGCTGCCGATCATGACGCACGGTTTCCTATACGGCACGGCCACCTTCGAGGGCATTCGCGCCTACTGGAACGAGGAGCAGGAGCAGCTCTACGGGCTGAAGCTGCTCGAGCACTACAAGCGGCTCGAGCGCTCGGCGAAGGTGCTGCTTATGAAGTTGCCCATGCGGCCTGAGGAGCTGGTCGAGCTGACCGTCGAGCTGCTGCGCAAGAACGGCTTCCGCCAGGACGCGTACATCCGGCCCACGCTCTACAAATCGAGCGAGATCATCGGAGTCCGGCTGCACAATCTCGACTGCGACCTGCTGATCTTCACCGTGCCGTTTGGCGAGTACATCGCCATTGACCGCGGTATCACCGCCCAGGTTGTGTCGTGGCGGCGCAACAGCGACCAGTCGTTGCCTGCCCGAGCCAAGATCACCGGCGCGTACGCCAACAGCGCGTTCTCAAAGAGCGAGGCAGTGCTCAACGGCTACGACGAGGCCATCGTGCTGAGCATCGATGGCAGCGTGTCCGAAGGCAGCGCTGAGAACCTGTTCATCGTCCGCGACGGCAAGCTCATCACCCCTGCGGTCAGCGATGACATCCTCGAGGGCATCACCCGCGCTGGCCTCATGCAGCTCGCCCGTGAGGACATGGGCATCGATACCGTCGTCCGCAGCGTCGACCGCAGCGAGCTCTACGGCTGCGATGAGGCCTTCCTATGCGGCACCGGCGCGCAGCTCTCGCCGATCGTTGAGATCGACCACCGTGCCGTCGGTAACGGCGAAGTCGGCCCGATCACCCGCCAGCTGGCGAAGCTCTACTTCGACGTCGTCCGCGGCAAGATGCCCGCCCACAGCGACTGGATCACGCCGATCTTTTAGATCTCCGACATGCGTCGGGGAAGTCGTCGATATGTTGAAGCCGAAAACGTCGAACCGATGGAGTGCATTGGCCGGCGTCTTGTTGACCTTCGCAGTGGCCGCGGGCTGCGAACTCCTCGTCAAGCCAGTTGTTACGCCACCGCCATTGGGCGACGGCGGCCGCGACACGTTCGCGACGATCTGTACGTGGTTGCCCGGAACGCCGTTGGCTTTTGCTGGCTGGGCCACGTGGGCGGAACTCGGAATGGCTGACCCGTCGGGGGTGACCGGCCCAGACACGCTGGTCTATGTCGCCGTATCGCGCATTCGAGTACGGCTGGACAAGAACATCGGGCCGCCAGCCTTCGCCAGGGGTTTTTGCTGGACCGACGGAAAGACAGTGGGGATCACCGGCGTCCCGGACGATTGGGCGCCACCGCGCTAGCCGAGGCCGATGGGCCATTAGACTTGACCGTCCCATGTCGGTCGAGCAGCGAACTCAGAGCCCGTTTGCGCCTGTCGCGCGCAACCTCGACCTGCCCGCTCTCGAGCATGAGCTGCTCGCGCTGTGGCGTGAGCGCCAGACGTTCGCCCGATTGCGCGAGCAGAACGCCGGCCACGAGCGCTGGAGCTTCCTCGACGGGCCCATAACGGCCAACAACCCGATGGGTGTGCACCACGCCTGGGGTCGGACTTACAAGGACCTGTTCCAGCGCTTCCACGCGATGCTGGGCCACGATCAGCGCTACCAGAACGGCTTTGACTGCCAGGGCCTGTGGGTCGAGGTCAACGTCGAGCGCGAGCTCGGGTTCACGAGCAAGCGCGACATCGAGAGCTTCGGTATCGACAAGTTCATCACGCTGTGCAAGCAGCGCGTGCTGACCTACGCGGCGCTCCAGACTGAGCAGTCGCAGCGCCTGGGCATGTGGATGGACTGGAACGACCCGGCCGAGCTGCGCCGGCTGCACGACCTGCTGGGCGAGGACCCATCGGCGCAGGTCACCGTCCAGGGCCCGGATGGACCCGTGACAGACACCGTGGAGATGGTGGTCGGCCGGCTGGGCATGCCTGAGCTGGGCGGTTCGTACTTCACCTTCAGCAACGAGAACAACTACCTCATCTGGCTCTTCCTGGCCGAGTGCAACAAGCGCGGCTGGCTGTACAAGGGGCACGACTCGATGCCGTGGTGCACGCGCTGCGGCACTGGCATCAGTCAGATGGAGATGAACGAGGGCTACCGGGACCGGGAGGACCCCGGGCTGACCGTGCGGCTGCCGCTCGTCGATCGCCCGGGCGAGTGGCTGCTCGTCTGGACGACGACTCCGTGGACGCTCGCCGCGAACGTCGCCGCCGCAGTCGGGCCGGAGCTCACATACGCCAAGGTGCAGCAGGGCGATGATGTCTACTGGCTGGGCAAGGGCACGCTCAAGACGGCG
>DAIERN010000046.1 GCA_027346765.1 Chloroflexota bacterium
GGCCTCGGCGTTGGCGACGCCGAGCTGCTGCCACAGGCAGCGCGCGCCGATCGCGACCGCGCTCGCCGCGATCGGCGGCAGCTCGGCCGGACGGCGGAAGACGTCGACCATGTCGAACGGGCCGGTCGCGGCGAAGGCGTCCTCCAGGGTGGCGTAGGCGGGCTTGCCCAGCACCTGGTCGACAGTCGGATTGACCGGCACCACCTCGTAGCCGGCATCGAGCAGCTGGCGCATCACGCCGTGCGACGGTCGACCCGGATCAGGCGAGGCGCCGACCATGGCAATGCGCCTGGTGCGGCCCAGCAGTCGCGCCGGCTCGTCGCCGTCGAGCAGGGGTACGGGGCCCGTGCCCTCCTGGGCGTCGAGCAGGTCCCACGCGATCTTCCGGTCAAACGTCACGAGCGGAATAGTGACCTACGCGGCGGACTCTCGCTCGTACGGCTGCCCGTCAGCCGCCGGTGGGATGCTGCGGCCGATGACGCCCGCGAGGATGATGATCGTCACCAGATACGGCAGCGCGTCGTAGAACTGGGGCGGGATCGACTCCAGGAAGCGGCCCATTTCGTTGTTGGGCGCTGCGAAGCCGATGGCCCGGCCGATCGCGCTGGACGAGGCAAACAGCAGTGCTGCGCCGAATGCGCCGAGCGGCGTCCAGCGGCCGACGATCATCGCCGCGAGGCCAATGAACCCGCGGCCGGCGCTCATGCCGGCCTGGAAGGACGTCGTCAGCTCGATCGACAGGTACGCCCCACCCAGGGCCGCGATGCCACCGGCGAGGATCACGTTGCGGTAGCGCAGACCGATCACGTTTATGCCCACGGTTTCCGCGGCGCGCGGGTGCTCGCCCACGGCCCTGGTGCGCAGGCCCCAGCGCGTCCGGAAGAGCAGAATCTGGGCGACGATTATCAGGACGATCGCGCTCAGCGCGATGGGTCCCTGGTCGAAGACGGCGTTGATCAGCCAGCCGACGAACGGCAGCTCGGTCAGGGCCTTGGGCAGGTCGAGCGCCTGGAACCCACCGGCGCCGTGCGGCGACTGCTTGCTGATGATCGTGTTCAGGTAGCCCGTCAGGCCAACGGCCGCGATGTTCAGGATCACGCCGCTGATGATCTGGTCGGCGCGCAGGCTGATCGACAGCCAGGCGTGCAGGCCGGCCAGGATCATGCCCGACAGGACGGCCGCGGCGACGGCCAGGAGGAGCGGCAGCGTCAGGCCGAAGAACGCCGTCGGTGTGCCCGGGCCCAGGATGGCCACGGCCACGACGCCGGTGATCCAGGCGACGAACGCCGCGGTGAGCATTATCCCCTCGAGGCCGATGTTGACCACGCCCGAGCGCTCGCTGATCACGCCACACAGCGCGGCGAGGGCGATGGGGATTGCCACAGCGACCGCGGCGTGGGCGATGAACGGCAGCTGGTCGATCAGGAAGCCGAAGAACTGGATGAAGAATCCGAGCACCGGGATGTCGGTCATCGGATGGCCTCACTGCCATAGGTCTTGGCCATCGTGTCGGTTGTTCCCAGGCTGGACTTGACGCCGCGCAGCCGGAACAGCCGCCGGATGACCGGGCTCGCGACGAGGAAGAGCAGGATGACCGCCTGGAGCAGGTCAACCAGCTGCGCCGGCACGCCCGCCTCGATCTGCATCAAGCCTGCGCCGGCACGCATCGCCCCAAAGAGCAGTGCGGCGAGCATCACACCCACCGGGTGCGAGCGGCCGAGCAATGCCACGGTGATGGCGTCGAAGCCGACGGTGGTCGAGAAGGTGGCGTTCATCTGGTGGTTGATGCCCAGGATGTTGCCCGTGCCGGCGAGCCCGGCGAGCATGCCGGCGAGGCTCATCGTGAGCGTGATGAGGCGGCGCGGCTTCATGCCTGCGTAGCGCGACGCATCAGGGTTGGCGCCCACCGCGCGGATCTCGAAGCCAAGGGTCGTGCGGTACAGGACGAACCACACGATCGGCACGAAGAGGAAGGCGATGATGATGCCCAGGTGGCCGTCGCGGCCGAACAGGATGGGCAGCGCGGCATCACCCACGTTGGGTGTCACGGGCTGGGGTGACTTGGGCAGCCGCAAGGGGCCTGAGATGAGCGCCGACATCAGCGCCAGCGCGATGAAGTTGAGCATGATCGTCGTGACCACTTCATGGGCGCCGGAAACGGCCTTCAGGAACCCTGGGATGAAGCCCCACAGCGCCCCGACCAGCGCGCCGGCGACGTAGGCGAACGGGATCGCGATCAGCGCGCCGCTGTTACTGACCAGCTGGCTGGCGGCGACACAAGCGAGCGCGCCCAGCAGGAACTGGCCCTGGGCGCCGATGTTGAACAGGCCCGCCTTGAAACCCAGGCCCACGCCCAGGCCAGCCAGGATCAGTGGTGCCGCCTGGACCAGCGTTGACGTGCGGCCGTTCTCCGAGCCGAGCGACCCTTCGAGCAACGCGCCATAAGCGCGCAGTGGCAGGCCGAAATCTATGGGCTTGCCCGGTGTCAGGGCGCTCGTGAGGATGATCACGACAGCGCCCGCGACGAGAGCAAGCACGATCGCCAGCACCGGTAACGCCAGCTGCGACCAGATCTGGGCGCCAGCGTTCATGACGGCGCGCACGGCGGCGTTCTGGGTGTGCGGCGGTGGCTGCTGCGGCTGCGCCGTCATTCAGCCACCGTGGGCGGCTTGGCCTCTGTCGGCGGCCGGCCGCCGGTGGCCATCAGGATGCCAATTTCGTTCTTGTCCGCGGTCCGCCCGTCGCGCTCGGCGACGAGCTCACCGCGGTACATCACCGCGATGCGGTCCGACATCTCGAGCACTTCGTCAAGCTCGGCCGATACCAACAGGATGGCCGTGCCCGCGTTGCGTTTCTTGATCGCCTCGCGATGAATGAACTCGATGCTGCCCACGTCCAGGCCGCGCGTCGGCTGGTCGAGCACCAGCAGCTTGAGGTCGCGGTCGAACTCACGCGCCACGACGACCTTCTGCTGGTTGCCGCCCGACAGCGTCCCGCAGGTCACCGTGGGCGACGGCGTGCGGATGTCGAACTCGCGGATGTTCTCCTCAGCCTCCGCCAGGATCGCCTTCTCGTTGCGGACCATGTTGTGCGCGAACGGCTCGTCGAAGTAGCGGTTGAGCACCAGGTTGTCGGTCAGCGGGAAGGACAGGATGAGGCCAAAACGGTGGCGGTCCGCGGGCACGTAGGAAACGTCCAGCTCATACATCTTGCGCGGTTGGGCGCCGGTGATGTCGCGTCCAGCCAGGTGGATGCTGCCCGATGCCACCGGCCGAAGCCCGACGATCGCCTCGACCAGCTCATCCTGGCCGTTGCCGGCCACGCCGGCGATGCCCAGGATCTCGCCCGCCTTGACCTGGAGGGACACGCCGCGAACGACCTCGTGGCCGCGATCGTCCTTGACCCTCAGGCTGGCGACCTCGAGCATCACGCCGCCTGGGTGGGATTCCCCGCGGTCGACCGTCAGCTCCACCTGGCGGCCGACCATAAGCTCGGCCAGGTCTTCTTCCGTCGTCTCCTTGGGCAGGCGCTCGCCGACCACGCGACCACGGCGGATGACGGTGATCCGGTCGGCGATCTCGAGCACTTCGTAGAGCTTGTGGCTGATGAAGATGATGCTGCGGCCGCTCTCCGCGAGGCGTCGCAGCAGCAGGAAGATCTCTTCCGTCTCCTGCGGCGTCAGCACCGCGGTGGGCTCGTCGAGCACCAGGATGCGCGTGTCGCGGTAGAGCGCCTTCAGGATCTCGACGCGTTGCTGCTGGCCCACTGAGAGCGAGCCGACCTTCGCGTCAGGGTCGATGTCGAAGCCGAACTGCTGAGCGAGCGCCGCGATCCGGCGACGTGCCTCGGCGCGGTCCAGGAAACCCACCGCGGCCATGGTTTCCTTGCCCAGGATGATGTTCTCGGCGACGCTCAGCACCGGCACGAGCATGAAGTGCTGGTGAACCATGCTGATGCCGCGCGCGATGGCGTCGGTGGGTCCCTTGATGTGAACCACGGCCCCGTCGAGCAGGATCTCGCCCTCGTCGGGCACCGCCAGCCCGTAGAGCACATTCATCAACGTCGACTTGCCCGCGCCGTTCTCGCCGAGCAGCGCGTGAATCTCACCGGGCCGGACGTCGATGTTGATGCCGTCGTTGGCGACCACGCCGGGATAGCGCTTGGTGATGCCGCGCATCTCGAGCGCGGGCACCGACGCCGGTGCCGGGACGTCGACGATTGGCGCGCCGGACTCGGGCGGTGTGACGGTCACTCCCTCATGACCTCCCGGATTTGGCTAGAAAGAAACGGGCCGCGATTTGACTCGCGGCCCGTTCACTAGGTTGCTAGCTGGTTATCCGGCTACTACGGCTGGCCGCAGGAGTCGGCGGGGCAGCTGACCACCGTGCCGTCCTTCATGCCCTGGAGGGCAGTGTCGAGGAGAGCCTGGATAGCCGGCGTGATCAGGCCGAGGCCGTCGTGCTCAGGTGAGACACCGATGCCGTCGTTGTTCGCGTCGAAGGTGGCGACACCGCCGACGGCCGTCCCGCCCGCTATTGCCTGGATCGTCTGCTCAACCGAGCTGCTCAGGTGCTTCTCAGCCGAGGTGACGATGCAGTTGTAGGTGGGCGTGGTGTCAGCCGCGAGGGACAGCCACTGGTCGACGTCGACGCCGATGCCGTGGATGTTGGCCGCGCAGGCCGACTCGAGGATGCCGTTACCGGTCTTGCCGGCGACCTGGAACAGGACGTCCGGGTGCTTCTGGGCGATGAACTGGGTGCTGAACGTCTTGCCCGTGCCCGGGTCGTTGAAGGCGACACCGAAGTCCGAGGTAGAGACATAGTCGCTGACGACCTTGATGTCGGATTTGACCGACTTGGCGCCAAGCTCATAGCCCTGGATGTAGCGGACAACCGCCGGCACCAGGTTGATGCCGCCGATCGCGCCGATCGTGCCGTTCTCGCTGATCGAGGCGGCGACGATGCCGGCGAGGTAGCCGGCCTGGTCTTCCTTGTACTGCAGGCCGATGAAGTTCGGCAGCAGCGTGGCCAGGTTACCGGCGCAGGTGAAGGTCGAGTCCGGAGCGCCGGTCTCGTCGATGCACGGGGCCTGGTCGACGCCGATGAACCAAACATCCGGATTGGCCTTGGCCGCAATCGCGGTGTCATTGGCCAGGTTGAAACCGACGGTGACGATGATGTTGTGGTTACTGTCGAGGAACTGCTGGATCAACGACGCGTACTGCGACGCATCGGACGGAATGGCGACGTCAGGCGCAGCGGCGCCAATGTCCGTTGCGCCGGCCACAGCACCCTCGAACGAGTACTGGTTGAAGTTCTTGTCGTCGACCGTGCCAACGTCGGTCACGACGCCGACCTTCCAGGTCGCCGCGGAGCCGGTGGGGCTGGGGGCTGCGGACTCAGTTGGCGCGGGCGTGGGTGCCGGAGTCGGCGCAGCCGTAGCTGTTGGTGCCGGAGTCGGCGGAGCAGTCGGCGCCCGCGTCGGTGTGGCTGCCGGACCGCCTGAACAGGCAATCAGCAGCAATGCAATCGTCGCCACAAGGGCGAACGACTTGCGGATTCGCATCTAGAGAACCTCCTCTTGTTGTTTGAACGACACAGTTGTCAATACTCCCGATCCTCGATGGGAATGCTACGCGGCGCATCGTATGCTCGCAACGGCAGCACGCTCCGTGCTGGCACGCTCGCGCCCAGGCTTGCGCCCGCACCGCACTGCTCCTGTCTGCGCATGGCATACTCGGCATCAGACGGTTCCCGCGTGTGCCCGCAGGAAGCGCCGCGCCCCAGCTTCGGATTCCCGACGCGAGCGCAACAGGGGAGTGGTGAGTGGACCTGGCGGGCCGAGACCTAGACGCGTCACAGACGACGATCTCCATCGTCCCGCGCAAGAGCGCGGAAGAGCCACCGTTGGTGCTCGTCATCGAGGACGAGCCCACGCAGCGCAACCTGTTGACGCGCGTGCTCGAGCGCGAGGGCTACCGGGTGATCGGCCTGGGTGACGGCGAGACCGGCATGCGCGCCATCGTCGAGCACTCGCCGCAGCTGGTGCTGCTCGACCTGAACCTGCCGCGCATGGACGGTTATGAGATCTGCCGCCAGCTTCGCGCCGACCCGCTCACCGCGACGCTGCCGGTGATGGTCATCACGGCCCACACCGCACCGGGCGACATGGTCGCGGCACTCGACGCGGGCGCGGACGATTTCCTGGCCAAGCCCGTCCAGCAGTACGAGCTGCTCGCGCGCATCAGGAGCGCGATGCGCCTGCGCCGGGCGATCACCAGTCTGGAGCGGGCGACGCAGATCGTCGCCGCGCTCGCCAACGCGGTCGAGGCGAAGGACCTCAACCTGGTCAACCACTGCCGTTGGCTGGCCCACCACGCAGCGCGCGTGGGCGCGCAGGTCGGCTTGCGCGGCGAGGAGCTGGAGGCGGTCGCGTACGGCGCCCTGCTGCACGACGTGGGCAAGATCGGCGTGTCGGAGCACCTGCTGCGCAAGGAAGGCCCGCTGTCCGACGAGGAGTGGCTGCTGATGCGCCGCCACCCTGAGATCGGCGAGAAGATCTGCGCGCCACTGCGCGCGTCGCGCGCTTTCGCGCCAATCATTCGCCATCACCCACGAGCATTTCGACGGCACCGGCTATCCCCTGCGCCTGGCGGGCGAGCAGATCCCGCTGGGCGCCCGCATTGTCGCGATCGCCGACGCATACGAGGCGATGGTCCACGGCCGGCCTTACCAGCCGTCGCAGCCGCACGATCGCGTCGCCGACGAGCTGCGCGGCCTGCGCGGCACGCAGTTCGATCCCGAGCTCGTGCCGGTGTTTCTCGACGAGCTGGAGCGTGACACCAAGGGCGTGCCGCCGCTCGTAGCCCTGCCCCTCGCAGCCCGCCTTGAACCAGAGTTTGCTGCCGGCGCCTGAACCGCCCGGCCGGCTCAAGCGCTGGTTCATCCGCTACGCCACGCGGCTGCTCTTCGGGACGTACCTGAAGGTCCGCTACGAGGGCCTCGCGAACCTGCCTGAGCCGCCGTACGTGCTCAACTTCAATCACCCCGGCTGGGCCGACCCGTTCCTGCTCTGCGGCTGGTGGCCGCGCCGTCACCGGTTCTTCGTGTTCGGTCCCAAGGAAGAGGACATGTCCAAGGGCTGGCGCAACCGGGTGATCGCCTGGAGCCACATGGCTGTGCCCTTCAAGCCGTCCAAGTCGGACCTGGTCGACGCGTCCAAGCGTGCCCAGAAGGTCATCGACGCGGGCTTCGTCCTGGGCATCGCCGGGGAGGGGCGGCTATCGGATCGCGAAGGGGAGATCGTGCCGCTCCAGGAGGGCGTGGCCTTCTTTGCGCTGCGCGCTCAGACGCCGATCGTGCCCGTCGGCATCATCGGCACGCGCTGGGTCAAGTTCCGCAAGCTCATCCGCGTGCGCGTGGGCAAGACGATCTACATGAATGGCCGCAAGGCCAACCGGGCCGGGGTCGACTCACTCAAGGTGGAGCTGACCGACGCGATGAACGCCCTCCTGGCCGACGCACCGCAGGACCCACCTCCCGGACGACTGGGCCGCTGGCTCACGGACCTTTTCGCCGACCGACCCTGGCTCACGCAGACGAAGCCAGATGACCCGCCGAAGGAGCCGATGAAGCCACCCTCCGCCTAGCCGGCGGATAACGCCAAACTGGTCACGAGGGACAGGGATTCGCCGGACGCTATGAGCGTCATGGCGCCGGGCTGACCATTGAGCAGACGGCGTAATCCCATCGGAGCGTGTGTCTCTGGCTCCAGGGCGATCGCGTCACGATTGCCCGGATTGGCGGCGACGATATACGAGCCCGCGGGCTCAACTTCGATAGTGACGCGCAGCCCAGTGTTTGGCCAGAACAATGTCGCGGCTGGCGGCCGCTCGACGGGCCACGTGGCATCCACACCTGCGGCCATCGGCCCCAGGTGGCGCAGGTCGAGCGGGCCGGCCACCGCGCCTGGCGTCGGCGGGCTGGCGACGTTGGGCGTGAAGACCCGCGTCGCATGGATGGCCACCTCGGGCTGACCGGCCCACCATGGGTGAAGTCCGATCCCGCCCGGCATGGGCGCGTCATCGAGGTTGGTCAAACGTTGGTCTATACGCACCCGGTCGCCGTCGACGGTGATGTTCAGCCCGACCCGATAGCGCCACGGCCAACCGCCGCCGCCCCCTTCGATCTGGAGCCCGCCCGGGCCGACCGTCCATGGGGCGAGGAACACCTCGCCGTGGATCGCGGAGCCATCACTGAAGTTGACGGGCACGTCGACCGTCCGCCCCGCAACTTGCGTTTTGCCCGGTGCCAGGCGGTTGCACCACGGTGCCATCACGTAAGCGCCCCAGAAGAATGGGTCGCGCCGGTGCTCATCGATGTCGCTCGGCGTTCGCAGGAGATCGTGGCCGCGGTACCGCAGCCGGTGCAATCTCGCACCCATTGCGGGCAGCACGACGACTTCGACGTCGGAGCCGGCGAAGGTCAGGGCCGGCGGAGCCGCAGCCATCGCTCGAAACGCTATCACCGCCTGTCGCCACGTACTTTTCTTATGGGCCGTTCCTACAATCTGGCGGTGGACGAGCTTCGTTGGGGGATCCTTTCGACGGCGGCGATCGGCCGGCGCAAGGTGGTGCCGGCCATCCAGGCCGCGCGGCGCTGCCGGGTTGTCGCCGTCGGATCGCGCGACACCCAGCGGGGACGCGCCTACGCCGACCAACTGGGCATCCCGACGGTGCACGCTTC
>DAIERN010000047.1 GCA_027346765.1 Chloroflexota bacterium
CGCCGGCTACGTGACGGCGGCGATCTTCGTCGCCGGCATCAGCGCCTGGTACATGCTGCGCAGGCGCCACATGGATCTGGCCAAGCGCTCGTTCCGCATGGCCGCGCTGTTCGGCGTGCCGTTCTTCCGCCGCGGCAAGCGCATCGCCGAGGTGCTCGAGCTGGTCGAGCTGACAGGGGCGCGCAACCGCCGTGCCGAGAACCTGAGCGGTGGCATGCAGCGCCGCCTCGAGCTTGCCTGCGCGCTCGTTCACGGGCCGCAGCTGCTCATCCTCGACGAGCCGACCGCGGGCATCGACCCGTTGCTGCGGACGCGCATCTGGCAGGAGCTGGACCGCCAGCGGCGGGCCGGCGCGACGGTCGTGGTTACCACCCAATACGTGTCGGAAGCGGAGTACTGCGATGCCGTGGCGCTCATCTCGGGCGGCCGGCTGATCGCCTACGCGCCGCCGGCCGATCTGCGGCGCATGGCGCTGGGTGGTGAAGTGATAGAAGTTGGCACGCGCGGCCCATTTGACGTGCGCGCCCTGACGCGGATCGAGGGCGTCAACAACGTCCGCCAGATGGGCCCGGCGCAGCTGCTGGTCTTCGCCCACGATGCCGGCCTGGCCAGTCCCCGCGTGACCGCGGCGATCAACGCTGCCGGCGGCCATGTCGAGTACAGCCGCGAATACCGGCCCACCTTCGATGAGGTCTTCGCCGCGCTGGTGACCGGCGATGCCGACGCTCGAGCGCAACAGGACCCGGCCGACCAGGGCCGGGCCGTCGCATGAGAAACCTGATCGTCGGCCCCTTCAAATCGATTGCCCGGATCCTCGCCCAGGTCCGCAAGGAGCTGATCCAGGTTCGTCGCCGCCCGGGTGCCTTCATCAGCCTCGTCCTGGGTCCGTTCCTGATCATGGCCATCTTCGGCCTGGGTTACACCGGCGTGCGCCGGCCACTCGACACCGTGGTCGTGATCCCGCCCAACGTGTCGCTGCCGCGCGACCGGGCGTTCTATCAAGGGCTGGCCGGGCCGGCGCTCAATATCGTCAGCGTCGACGAGACGCCCGATGCCGCGCGGAGCCGCCTGGCGCTCCAGCAGCTCGACCTGATCGTGGTGGCCCCTACGGACGCGGCGGACAAGTTCCGCTCCGGCCGGCAGGCGGAGATAACAGTTGAGTACAACTCGGTCGACCCGGTCGAAGCGGGCTACGCCGACTTTCTCGCCGGGGTGCTCGACCAGAAGATCAATGAGCAGATCATCAAAGAGGCGGTGTCGGAAGGCCAGTCGTACGTCATCGGCGAGACCGGCGCGGAGATCCACGTCCCACCGGAGGTCGTCGCCGCGCCAACCACGGTGAGCGTCACCAACCTTGCGCCCACCCGGCCCGACGTCGTGGGCTTCGCGGCGCCGGCGGCGTTGGCGCTGATGCTCCAGCACATGGCCGTCACCCTCACCGCGCTGTCGTTCGTGCGCGAGCGGATGTCGGGCGCGATGGAGCTGCTGCGCGTCTCGCCGGTCAATGCGCTCGAGCTGGCCCTGGGCAAGTACCTGGGCCTGGGCATCGTCAGCGGGATCATCGCCGCGATCACCGTCGCGTTGCTCGTCTTTGGGCTGGGCGTGCCCATGCTGGGCAACGTCTGGCTGATCGTGCTCGTCATCGCCCTGCTCATCGCCGCGAGCCTGGGCCTGGGCCTGATCATCTCGGTCGTGTCCGACTCGGAACGCCAGGCCGTCCAGCTCTCGCTGCTGCTCCTGCTCGCGTCGGTCTTCTTCTCCGGCTTCGTGCTGCCCGTGCACGAGTTCCGCGAGGGCGTGCAGTACGGCGCGTACGCGCTGCCGGTGACGCACGGCATCCGGCTCTTGCAGGACCTGATGCTGCGCGGCGACACGACGGCGTGGTGGCAGCTGGGCGTCTTGGGCGCGTTGGCCGGTGGGTTCCTTATCCTGACCGTCGTGCTTGTGCGAAGAACCTTGCGCGGCGCGTGACCGTGACCGCGCCAAACCCGCGCCCTGGCGGGCGGCGGCTGCGCCTGTTGGGCCTCGGCCTGGCTGCCTATGGGGTGATCGGCCTGGTCCTCTTCGTGGCCGTGGCTGTCGCGATCAACAAGCCGCTCGAGCGCGCCCACGATCTGTCCCTGAAGCTGGATCAGGAGCGCGCCGCGCTCGTGGATACGATGGGCCAGGCGCGCACGACGCTCGAGGACATGAGCCTGGGTATCAGCGGCGCCGACACGTCGCTGGGCGATGCCAAGGTGGCGACGGATCGCGCCGCAGGTATCGCCAACAGCCTGGCCTCGAGCATGTTCAGCCTGCGTGATTCGATGTCGCTCACCATCTTTGGGACGCAGCCGCTGGCCGGACTCGCGTCAGGCTTCGACAGCAGCGCCCAGCAGCTCTCCACGCTCAGCACCGAGCTCACGACGATCGGTGTATCGCTCAACAACAACCGGATCGCGGTCGGCACCACGAGCACGGATCTGGCCAAGCTGGCGCTGTCGCTGGGCGAGCTCACGACCATGGTGCGTGACAGCACCGACGTCGAGATCTCGACGGCCAGCCTGGACGCGGTACGACTGGCGGTCTACGCGATCTGCGGCTGGCTGGCGGTCTTCGCCCTGGGCTGCGTGATCGGCGGGCTCTACCTGGTCCGAAGGGGCGGAAGGAGCCGACTGACCGCGGGCTAGCTTCGGCGACGGGCTAGCTTCGGCGACGGGCTAGCTTCGGCGGTGGCTGGCTTTCAGCCACGGCCGTTGATCTGCGGCAGGCGCTGCTGGTGCGATTGGGTCGACCACGGACCGGCCGTTGGCGGCGCCGGTACGGATGCGTGCCACGCGGCGATCGGCGGTTGGGACGCACTCACCGGTTGGGGCGTCCGCTTGGACTGAGGTTCGTCGTCCGTTTCCGGTGCGAAATCGTCCTCGGGGTCAATCGTGCTCAGGCCCGCGCGCACTCGGCGAGCACGGACGAGCTCCTCCGGCCCCGCGAACTGGAGCAGCAGGAACAGCAGTACTGCGGCTCCCAAGCCAAGGACGTACAGCCCAAGTCCTATGGCCATGCCCAGGCCGGCAGCCACCCACATGCCAGCGGCCGTCGTCAGGCCGATCACGTGTCGGCGAGTGTGCAGGATGGCGCCCGCTCCAAGGAAGCCGATGCCGCTGATGATGAAGCCGATCACCCCTGAACCTCTGTCAGCGCCAAAGGCAGCGATTGGCACGACCGTGAAGATGGCAGCGCCCAACCCAACCAGGCCGTACGTGCGGATTCCGGCCGGCTTCCCGGCGAGTTCACGTTCAAGGCCGACCAGTCCGCCCAGGATGCCGGCGACGACGATGCGCAACAGCGCGGTCACCTGCGGATCGTTGAGGAGCGCGTTCAGATCGAAGTTGGGTGGCATCAGCCCTCTCAGCTACCCCCGGTGACGCGGAGCCGGCACAGTGTGCGATGCCGCTCGCGCAATCTCAATAGGGATAGCGCAAATTGATGGCGCGTGCCTTGGGAGGCGACCGCTACCCCTCTGGGCCACGCAACTCATCTGAGCCGGCCGGCGCGCCATCGCGGTGGGCTCGCCTGGCGTGCAGGGCGCGTTCCAGTCGGTCCAGCTGCAGGACCAGGAGCACCGCGACCGCGACCCCGACACCCACGATGTACAGGCCTCCGCCAATGGCCACGCCGATCACCGCCGCCACCCAGATACCGGCGGCCGTGGTGAGTCCGATGACGCGCCGCTTCGTATGAAGGATGATGCCCGCACCCAGAAAGCCGATGCCGGTGATGATGCCCTGGCCGATGCGCGAACCGGGGTCGCCCGCGCCGAACAGGATCGTCCCGACTGCCATGAAGCCGGCGGCGCCCATGCCCACCAGGACGTATGTCCGGAGTCCGGCCGACTTGCCCTGGACTTCGCGTTCGACGCCGATCAGCGCCGAGAGCACGCCCGCGACGACGACCCGCAGCAGCGCGTCGACCTGCGGATCCCGCAGCAGCTGGCTCAGATCGGGCACGCGGTCAGTGTGGGCGTGCGAGGATGGGCGCGCAATGACCTCGTTTCTCGCGACTGAGCTGCTGCCCGTCGCCGACGCGTTCCTCGCCGAGCCCGGCCTGACGCTCGACACGCTGGCGGCGCATTGGGCGGCCTATGGCGCGCGGCGGCCCATGACCGCTGAGGAGATGAGGGGCGCGGATCGCCGCGCGCAGCGGCTGGGCGTATCTGGACGCGAGCTCATGGAGCAGGCCGGAACCGCGGTCGCAGTCGCGGCGCGGGCGCTGCTCAACTCGACTGATCGGCCCTCCTCGGGGCTGGTGCTGATCCTTGCCGGCCCGGGCAACAACGGCGGCGACGCGTTCGTTGCCGCGCGGCGCCTGGCGGACGCGAACGTCCGCTCGTACGTCGTCCTCGTTAGCGCCGCATTCCGGCCGGGCACACCCGATGCCGCGGCCAACTGGGATCGGCTCGATGGCGTGGCGCCGGTTCAACGGATGCACGCCGCCAGCGGCCACGACGTCGCGATCCTGCTCAACGGCATCGAGCGCGCCGCGCTGGTGATCGACGGTCTGCTCGGGACCGGCGTGCGCGGCGCCATGCGCGAGCCCATCGCCCAGGCGGTCGATCTGTGTCTCGCCGCTCGGAAGCACGGTGTCCCCATCCTGGCCATCGACACGCCCACCGCGCTCGACCTCACGTCGGGCGAGCCGTCGGAGCCCAACGTTCACGCCGACCTGACCGTCACCTTCCACCGACCAAAGGACGGCCTGCAAACGCGGACCGGACGCGCCCTCGCCGGCCGGTTGCTGGTCGCGCCCATCGGCATCCCCATCGAGGCCGACCATGACTGACGTCACGCCGCCGGTTGATCCGCGCCCCAACACACGCGTTCGGGACCGCGATGTCCTTCTGGCGGCCGCACTCGTCGTCGCCGGCGTGCTGATCGTCGCCTGGCTGACCGGTCTTGTGCCCGCCCTGGACGACGTGATCGGCCTTGCGCCCGTCGTGATCGTCGGTCTTATCGCGGTGACGATCCTGGTTCTCGCCCGCGCTCTCTGGCCGCGCCGCTCCCCTTAGAGCGCGCCGCTGCCCCTGTCGTCGCTCCGGGCCATGGGGTCGAAGCGGCGCTCTTCGCCGCGCAGCAGACGCCCGATGTTGTCGTGGTGAGCGATCCACACCATGGCCGTGCCCAGCAGCGCGAACAGGAAGTACGGCCACGGCGTCCAGCCCAGCAGGACGAACACGCCGATGATCGCCGATCCCACCGCGGTGCCGATCAGCGAGCCCAGCGAGACCAGCCGCGTCAGCACGATCGGGACGATGAAGAAGGGCAGCCCGAATGGGATCGCCAGCGGCGCCATGAAGAGCGTCGCGCCGATGCCGGTGGCGACGCCGCGGCCGCCGTGGAAGCGCAGGAAGACGGAGCGCGCGGCCCCGACCACGCAGGCGACGCCCGTCAGCGCCACGCCCAGCGTCGTACCACCGGCCAGCGCCGCGACCGCGACTGGCACGAAACCCTTCAGCACGTCGAGCGTCGCCACCAGGGCCGCGCGCCACGCGCCCATTGCGCGTAACGCGTTCGTGCCGCCGGTGCGACCGCTGCCCACCGTGCGCGGGTCGCGCGCGCCGGTGAGCCGCGCCACGATGACGCCCATGGGCAACGAGCCGGCGAGGTAGCCGGCGGCTATGAAAAGGAGGTCGAGCAAGGTCATCTGTCGGAGTCGACCCAGTCGTTACGCCGCGCCGGGCATGCGCAGGTTGCGCTGATGGTTCACTCGCGGGACAGTGTACCCAGCGCTGGTACCATCGAAGCGATGTTTCCCACCGTCCGATTGGCCAGCTGAACGTGGCTGTCGGCTCCTCCAATTCGTTCGACCTGATCATCCTGGGCGGCGGCACCGGTGGCTATTCGGCCGCCTTCCGCGCCGGCCAGCTGGGGCTCAAAGTGGCCCTCATCGACCAGCAGCCAAAGCTGGGCGGCACCTGCCTTCATTGGGGCTGCATCCCGACCAAGGCGATGCTCGAGGCGGCCGAGCTGTACGAGAAGATCCAGAACGGCGCCGCCGACTTCGGCGTCAAGGCCGACAACGTCAGCTTCGATTACGCGGTTGCTGCCAAGCGCCGCCAGTCCGTCGTGGACCGGCTGGCCAAGGGCCTGGACGCCCTGGCGAAGAAGAACAAGGTCGAGGTGATCCGCGGCCGCGGAACACTCAACGGCGGCAAGCGGGTGATCGTCAAGACGCTCGACGCGGAGGGCAATCCGGACGGTGAGCGGCCACTCGACGCGACGGACGTCATCCTCGCGACGGGGTCGCGCGTCAAGTCGCTGCCCGGGCTCGAGCCGGACGGCAAGCAGATCATCACGTCCGACGAGGCGACCACCGGGAGCACGCTGCCCAAGAGCATCATCGTCGTGGGTGGCGGCGCGGTCGGCGTCGAGTTCGCGTCGTTCTACAAGGACGCGGGCACAGACGTCACGCTGCTCGAATACCTGCCGCGTCTCGTGCCGCTCGAGGATGGCGAGATCTCCAAGGAGCTGGAGCGCAGCTTCCGCCGGCGTGGCATCAACGTCATCACCAGCGCCCGTTTCGACACCGCGGCCGTGAAGCAAGACGACAGCGGCGTGAGCGTGATGGTCGGCAAGGAAGGCGGCGAGCCCGAGGAGGTCCGGGCTGAGCAGATGCTCGTCGCCACCGGCCGCGCCCCCAACTCGGACAACGTCGGGCTCGAATCGACGCGCGCCAAGGTCGAGAAAGGTTTCGTGCAGGTGGACGGGCGGATGCGCACGGCTGAGCCGCACCTCTACGCAATCGGCGACCTGATCGGCGGGCTGCTGCTGGCGCAAACTCGCCCGCACGAGGGCATCGCGGCGGTCCACGCGATCGCGGGCGCAGAGGCTGAAAAGGTCGATTACCTGACGATGCCGCGCGCGACCTACTCGCGGCCGCAGATCGCGTCCATCGGCCGCTCGCAGGAGGAGGCTGAAGCCGCCGGCCTGACCGTCAAGGTGGGCAAGATGCCCTTCCAGGCAGTCGGCAAGGCGCTCATTCGCGGCGAGCACGAGGGCTTCGTCAAGGTCGTCGCAGACGCCAAGACGGACGCGCTGCTGGGCGTGCACATGATCGGCGCCGGCGTGACCGACCTGATCGCTGAGGCGTCCGTAGCGACGATGCTGGAGGCCACCGCCTGGGAAGTCGGTAACTCGGTCCATCCGCACCCCACTTTGTCGGCGGCATTGGGCGAGGCGGCCCTCGCCGTCGACGGCAAGTCGATCAACTTCTAAACTCCGCGCCTGATGGCAACGACCAAGCCCGCGCCCGCCGCAAAGTCAGACGCGCCGGCAGATCCATCGGCGCTGGGCGCTGACCTGGGTCTGACCCGCGACGACCTGCTCGAGATGTACCGCCTGATGGCGGAAGCCCGCGCGGTCGACGAGCGCATGTGGATCCTCAACCGCGCGGGCAAGATCCCGTTCGTGATCTCTGGCCAGGGCCACGAAGGCGCGCAGGTCGGCCTGGCGTATGCCCTGAAGAAGGGCCACGACTGGATGGTGCCGTACTACCGCAGCGTCGCGTCGCTCATCACCTTCGGCATGAGCCCGCGCGAGATCATGCTTGCCCAGTTCGCGCGCGGCGTTGATCCGTCCAGCGGCGGCCGCCAGATGCCGGGCCACTACGGCATCGTCGAGCGCAACATCCTGAGCGTCTCATCGCCGGTCGCGACGCAGCTGCTCCACGCCACGGGCATCGCCTGGGCGGCGAAGCTCAAGAAGACGGACGTCGTCACGATCACGTACATCGGCGAGGGCTCGTCCAACCAGGGCGACTTCCACGAGGGCCTCAACTTCGCCGGCGTCCACAACCTGCCGGTCATCTACGTTGTCGAGAACAACGGCTACGCCATCTCCGTGCCCATGGCGCTCCAGTCCGCGGTCGCGGACATCGCCATCCGCGGCGCGGGCTACAACATGCCCGGGGTGATCATCGACGGCGTCGACGTGCTGGGCTGCTACCGCGCCGGCCGCGAGGCGATTGAACGGGCGCGGCGCGGCGAAGGCCCGACGCTGATTGAGGCCAAGGTCACCCGACTCACCGCCCACTCGTCGGACGACCAGCAGACCAAGTACCGGTCAGCCGAGGACCTGGAGTCAGGCAAGGACCGCGATCCGCTGCCCGTCTTTCGTGATCAGCTCCGGGCGGCCGGGATGCTCGACGACGAGACTGAGGCGAAGATGGTCGCCGAGGCGCGCAAGGTGGTCGAGGACGCAACGGACTGGGCCGAGTCACAGGCCGATCCTGATCCGGCCACTGCCCAGCGCCACGTCTACGCCGACATGCCACCCGCGCGCATGGACGATCCACTCTGGACCGGCGCGCGGTTCATCGGCGACGGCGGGCCGTGGGGCGTCCTGCGCGACACCGGCGGGGAGGGCCACGACTGATGGCCGTCATGACCTTCATCGAGAGCGTCCGCACGACACTCGCCGAGGAGATGCGCCGCGACGAGGCAATCGTCGTGCTGGGCGAGGACGTCGGCAAGAAGGGCGGCGTCTTCCTCGCGACTGACGGGCTGTACGACGAGTTCGGCGGCGACCGCGTGCTGGACACGCCGTTGAGCGAATCGATCGCATGGGCGACCGCGGTCTGGAGCATGCGGGTGAACCTTGGCGTGAACCGGTTGTAGAAGCTGCTTTCCTCGATGGTCTGTCCCGTGGACTTCTCATACG
>DAIERN010000048.1 GCA_027346765.1 Chloroflexota bacterium
CCATGGTGGCGACGATCGCGCTCGAGATGGGCAGGACGGCGAACGGAACCAGCGGGACCAGGCCGGCCACCAGGCTGGAGGCAAAGGTGACCGCGCCCGAAAATGCCGGCGAGAGTCGCGACGCGTCAGCCACGCGGCCCTCCTGCGCGGCCATCTGCTGTTCCGCGCGGGTCGCGTTGTAGAGCACGCCGCCCATCGATACCGATTCGGCGATTCCGGCCGAGAGTCCGGCAAGAGCAACGAAGTCGGCGCGCCCGGCGCCGATCGTCACGCCCAGGACAACGGCGAGCACGTTGGTCAGGTTGTCCTGCGCGCCCATCAAGATCTCGCGCACCGTGGCCTGCTGCAGGACCTGAGCGGACACCGTGACGTTCATGACAAGAGATCACCATTCCGGTGCGTCTATTTAGAGGCCGGATCGGCCCTTTGGGACGGGCCGGAGGGCACAAGAGAAGGGGCCGCCCACCAGGACGACCCCTTCCGATTTGATTAGGCCGGCGGCGTGGCCGGCTCCTTACTGCCCGACTTACTTGCCGGTGTTGGCGTACTGGATGCAGTCACCCTGGTTCTTGAACGGCGAGAAGTCGGCGCGCTGGAGCGACTCCCAGCACGAAAGGGAGTCCCCGCATGTACGGGCGGCAAGGGCAATCACAGAGCCCTTGGCGCTACACGCCGTGAATCGAGCGGTCCCGGCCACGACGACGTAGACCTCGTCCTGGGCGGGGGTCAGCTGGCCGTCGACACTTCCAGCCGGCAGAACGTAGAGCCCGACCGACATCGAGTCGGATCGCACGAACTCCAGGTACGGCCTACCAGTTGCCGCGCGCTTGGCCACCAGGTCGGCCAGCTCGTGCCGTTCCATGGCCTTAAGCCTCCTTGCCTGCCAGAAGCCGTTTGAAGCCCGCCTCGTCGAGTATTGGCACGCCCAGCTCCTGCGCCTTGGCCATCTTCGAGCCGGCCGATTCGCCGGCGACCAGGTAATCGGTCTTCTTGCTCACCGACGAGCCGGGCCTGCCGCCGGCAGCGCGGATCGCCTGCTCCGCGCCTTCCCGATCGAAGCCGGCGAGCGTGCCGGTGACGACGACTGTCTTGCCGGTCAACGGCCCTTCAGTGGCCGCGGCAGCACGCGCCTGGGGCCGTTCGGGTTCGACGCCGGCGTCAACAAGGTCATCGAGCACGTCGGCCGTCAGCGGGTCGGTCAGCCATCGCTCCAGGGCAGCGGCCACAGTCGGGCCGACGCCTTCGATCTGCTCGAAGTCGCTCGCTGGGACCGTGCGCAGCTCAGTCGCAATTCGTCTAAACCAGCCGCCAGGGCCGCCCATAGGTTCGTCGTCGCGCGGTGGCCAGCGGGCCGCGAGCCAGCTCGACAGCTCGATAGCGGTCGTGCCTCCGACCTGGGGAATGCCCAGGCCGTGGATGATCCGGTAGAGCGGCCGGACACGTGCCTTTTGGATCGACGCGTGCAGGTTCTCCGCGCTCTTGCGGGCAAAGCGGTCGAGTGACTCGATGTCCTCGACGCTGAGCCGGAAGAAGTCACCGCGCGTCTTGACCAGGCCGCGCTCCAGGAGCTGCCCGAGCACCTTCCAACCCGCGCCCTCGATATCCATCGAGCCACGGCCCACGAAATGACCCAGCTCCTGGCCCACGCGCGCTGGGCACGCCAGGTTGGGGCAGTAGTGGCGCACGGCGTTCTCGTCGCGCACGACGGCCGTGCCGCAGACCGGGCAGCTGGCGGGCATCTGCCATTCCTTTGCCTTTTTCGGGCGCTTCTCGAGGATCACCCGCACGACCTCGGGGATGACGTCGCCCGCCTTGTGCAGCACCACGTGGTCACCGACGCGGATGTCCTTGCGCCGCACTTCGTCGAGGTTGTGCAGCGTCGCGTTGGCGACGGTCGAGCCGGCAACCTTGACCGGCGTCATCTTCGCGACCGGCGTGAGCGTGCCCGTCCGGCCGACGTAGGCGACGATGTCCTCGATCACGGTCTCGACCTGCTCTGGTGGGTACTTGTATGCGATCGCCCAGCGCGGCGCGTGCGACACCATGCCCAGCTGCCGCTGCAGCGCGATCGGGTTGACCTTGACCACGACGCCATCGGTCTCGTATGGCAGGTCATGGCGTGGCTCGTGCCACTTGTCGATGAACTGCGTGACGCCATCAATGTCCAGGTCGCCCCGGCGGTTGGGCTCGACCGGGAAGCCCAGCTCCTCGAGGCGGTCCAGCGCCTGGGCCTGGGTCGTGATGGCACCCTGCTCGACGAGAACGTAGAACCACGCCGCGAGCCTGCGGCTGGCGGTGACATTGGGATCGACCTGGCGGAGCGAGCCCGCGCCTGAGTTGCGCGGGTTGGCGTATAGCGGCAGGCCCGCCTCCTCGCGCTCGGCGTTGATGCGCGCGAACTCGGCCTTGGGCATGTAGACCTCGCCGCGCACCTCGACGTCGACCGCCTGTGCCAACGTCTTGGGGACGCTTTCTATCGTGCGCAGGTTGGCGGTCACGTCCTCGCCGGTGGTGCCGTCGCCGCGCGTCGCGCCCTGGACGAAGCGGCCGCGCACGTAGCGCAGCGAGATGGCGAGGCCGTCGATCTTCAGCTCGCACACGTAGCGCAGCCGTGTCTGCGCCTCGTCCTCGGGCAGGTCGAGCAGCCGACGGGCGCGGGCGTCGAAAGCGCGCAGCTCATCGAACGAGAAGGCGTTGTTGAGCGACAGCATGGGCGTGGAGTGGCGCACCTCGGCCAGCGCGCCAGATGGTGCGCCGCCCACGCGCTGGGTGGGTGAATCGGGTGTACGCAGCTCGGGGTTCACCTCCTCCAGGTCGACCAGTTCGCGGAAGAGCGCGTCGTATTCCGCGTCCGTGATCTCGGGTGCGTCCAGCTCGTGGTACTGCTTGAGCGCGCGCTCGATCTGGGCGCGCAGCTCAGCTGCGCGCGCGGCGGCGTCCTTGGTCGCGGTCATCTAATCGAGCAGCTCGAGGTTGGCGAAGGAGGCCAGCAGCCTTTTCACGCCGCGCTCGGGGAAGGCGACCGTGACTTCCTCGTCGTCGAGCGTCAGGCGCGACGTGACCACGGCGCCCTCTCCGAAGGCCGGATGGCGGACACGGTCGCCGTCGCGGAAGTGGCGCTCCCCGGGGGTCACGGGTCGTTGGGCCGCGGCCGGCCTGGAGGGCACGGCCATAGGAGCGCCGTCTCCCCCGTAGTACGCCGCGCGACGCGCGGCCAGGTCGCGTGACGGCCGGAACAGCTCGCCCTCGCGCGGTGCGCCAACCGGCGGCGTGTAGCCGCCACCGGGCGGCAGGATGCGCGGCGCGGCACGACGACCAACCAGGCGCGAGCCGCCGCGCGGACCCAGGATGTTGCTTAGGTCATAGCCCGTGCCCCCGCCGGCCCTTTCCTCGGCCGGTCTCTGGTCGTCGTCGCCCAAGCTCTCATCGGGCGCCACGAGCCTGGGCCCGTGCATGAGCTCGGGCGGAATCTCCAGCAGGAAGCGCGACGGGATCGAGAAACCGCCGCGGCCCCACGTCGCGCGCGTCGCGGCGTGCGTCAGGTACAGCCGGTGCCGCGCGCGAGTCAACCCCACATAGGCGAGGCGCCGCTCCTCCTCCATCTGCTTCTGATCGTCCAAAGCGCGCGAGTGGGGGAAGACACCCTCCTCCAGCCCAGTGATGAACACCGCGTCGAACTCGAGCCCCTTGGCCGCATGCATCGTGATCAACGTGACCGCGTCGGAATCCTTCTCGTATGAGTCCTGGTCGGCCACGAGAGCCGTCTCCTCGAGCAGTCGGTCGACCGCGTCGTCTGGGTCCAGGTCGCCGTAGCGGGTGACGACTTCGCGCAGCTCGAGCAGGTTGGCCCACCGGTCCTCGCCCTCTTGCGATCCGTCGGCCAGCATCGCGCGGTAGCCGCTGCGCTCGAGCACGTCGTCGAGCAGGTCAGGCAGGTCCAGCACTCCAACACGCTGTCGAAGGGAAGTGACCATGTCGACGAAGCCGGCGATGGCCGCGCGGGTCCGACTACCCCCGTCTTCCCGACGCGACAGCTCCACCAGCGCGACCCAGACGTTGCCGGCGCGTTTTGCGGCTTCCTCGCGAACCAAGGTGATCGTCTTCTCGCCGATGCCGCGCGCCGGGACGTTGATGATCCGCTCATACGCCGCCGCGTCGTAGTCACTGCGCAGGACGCGCAGGTAGGCCAGCGCGTCCTTGACCTCACGCCGCTGGTAGAACCGCGTGCCGCCGACCAGCTGGTAGCGCAGGCCGTAGCGCAGGAACGCTTCCTCGATCGCGCGGCTCTGGGCATTGGTCCGATACATCACCGCGATGTCACGCAGCGCGAAGCGCCGCTCGTCGCCCTCGTCGGCGCGGCGAGCGAGGAATGAGCCGCCCGCGCCGCGACCGCCGACGAGCGCCTCCACCTGGCGTGCGACCCACTCCGCCTCCTCGTCCTCAGAGTCCGCCTCGAAGCGCTCGATCTGGACGCCGCGCGGGTTCTCCGTCCAGAGCTTCTTGTCCTTGCGCGCCTCATTGCGGCTGACCACCGCGTGAGCCGCGTCGAGGATGAGTTGGGTGGAGCGGTAGTTCTGCTCCAACTTCACGACCGTCGCGTTGGGGTAGTCGCGCTCGAAGTCGAGGATGTTGCGCAGGTCGGCGCCGCGCCACGAGTAGATGCTCTGGTCGTCGTCGCCCACCACGGCCACGTTCTTGCGCTGCCCCGACAGTAGGCGGATCCACAGGTACTGGGCGCGGTTCGTGTCCTGGTATTCGTCGACGTGCAGGTAGCGCCACCGGTCGTGGTAATGCGCGAGCACGCCCGGCGCCTGCTCGAAGAGCCGCACGGCCTCGTTGAGCAGGTCATCGAAGTACAGCGCGCCCTGCTCGCGCAGCCGCGCCTGGTAGCGCTCGTACGCGCGGGCCGCGACCTCCTCGTGGTAGCCGCGCGCCGCTTCCGCCGCCTGCTGGGGGTTGAGCAGGTCGTTCTTCCAGCGGCCGATCTGGCCCAGGATGGCCTGGGGTTTGAGCTCGATCGAGCCGACCAGCTCGAGATTGCGCATGACCAGCTTCATCGTCGGGGTCTGGTCATCGACGTCGTAGATGGTGAAGCGCGGGTCGATGCCGATCGCGCTGCCATCGCGCCGCAGGACGCGGGCACACAGCGCATGGAACGTGCCCATCGCGACGTCGCGCGCCTGCTCGCCGACGAGCGCCAGGATGCGGGCGCGCATCTCGGCCGCGGCCTTGTTGGTGAAGGTCACGGCCAGGATCTGCCACGGCTTCACGTTCCTGACGCCGATCAGGTACGCGACGCGGTGCGCCAGGACGCGCGTTTTGCCGCTGCCCGCGCCGGCCAGGATCAGCAGCGGCCCTTCCGTGGTCGTGACGGCGCGCGCCTGTTCCGGGTTGAGGCGCGAAACAATCTTGGCGGCGAGGGCCTCGCGGTCGGCTGAGAGTGCCCCTGCCTCCGACTGTCCCGTTTGCTGGCCTGACCCACCGGTAACAGCACTCGCAACGGGCGAAAAGAAGTCAACCGCATGCGGCGCCGCGTCGAGGACGTCCTGCCCCACCGCGGTGCGGCGGCGGGCCTGGGCCCGTGGATCGGGGGCGTCCTCGGCTGGCTCGAGGTCCTCACCAGGCGGCGCGTCCGGCAGCGGCGGCAGCTCGGGTTCGAAGGGTCGATCGGGCGCCTGCTTCACTCCGCCCGATGCTATCGCTATTGTGCGCGGCAAGTCCGAGCCGACGAGCTCGGGAGAGTGGAGGGAACCATGAAACGGGTCATGGCGGCCGGTGTCGTGGCAGCGACACTGGCCTTGGCACTCGTGCTGCCAGTACTGGCCGCGCAGCTGAGCGGCGGCTGCTCAATGGAGGTCCGGTCGTTTACCGGCACCAACGCCGATGGCACCGCCATCGACGCGGCGTCCGTCAACGGCCCCATCCCTGAAGGCGGCGTAGGCTCGCAGTCGCGACCGTTCAAGGTCGATCCGGAGGGCAGCGTCGACTTCGCCTTCCACACCGGGACGACCGTGTTCAGCAACAACCACTGGTCGATCTTCGCCCAGGGACTGCCCGTAGCAATCCTGGCTGGCAGCGACGACAACCCACTCGACAAGGACGAGACGGGCATCGTGACCCTGAACGCGCTGGTCAAGAGCCTGCCCTTCCGGGTGGTCGGCACCTTCTTCGTGAGCGGCGACCTGTGGGGCAACGGCGACACCGCGCATTGCTACGGCGAGGGCTACGTCCAGGTGCTGGGCGATCCCGTCGGCACGATCCCGTGGGACATCGCCGCGGCGCTCATCGTCCTGTCCGGGCTGGTGCTGTTGGTGGCAACGCCGTACAGCACCACCTGGGAGACCGACCCCAACGCCGGTGAGCAGCTGCACACCGGTCCAGTGAGCCAGTAGGAGGCGGGCAGTGATTCAGCGCAAGAAGCGCCACCCATTCAGGGGCCTCTTCTTCGGGCTTCTGCTCGGGGTTGGCCTGGGACTCATGGCAATCATCTACGGCTGGTACTTCGCCGGCTCGCTCACACCCTGGCTGCTGGTCGTGCTGGGGGTAGTGATCGGTCTTCTGATGTCCTTTGTGCCGCGCCCGTGGGGTCGCTCGCAGAGGCCAATGTCGACGCGCTAGGTGCGCGTGCGCGCCCGTCTGTAACACGCCCGTCTGAACTGGATAGGAAAAGGCCCGGGCCGATTGCTCGGCCCGGGCCTTCGATTCCCCGTAGAAAGCGGACTTAGTAGTCCATGTCGTCGTGGCCATGGCCACCGGCGCCGTTGGACTCCTTCTTCTCCGGCTTGTCGGTAACGAGCGTCTCGGTCGTTAGCACCATGCCGGCGATGGACGCCGCATGCTGCAGGGCCGAGCGAGTCACCTTGGCGGCGTCAACGATGCCCTTGTCGAACATGTTGACGTACTCGCCCTTGAGCGCGTCATAGCCCTCGCCAACCTTCATGTCGCGCACTGCGGCGACGATGACGCTTCCTTCCTGGCCGGCGTTCTCCGCGATCTGGCGGACAGGCGCCTCGAGCGCGCGGCGCACGATGCTCACGCCGATGGCCTCATCGCCATCGAGCTTGAGCGCGTCAAGCGCGGGGATCGCCTGCAGGAGAGCCGTGCCGCCGCCGGCGACGATGCCCTCCTCGACCGCCGCGCGGGTGGTCGAGAGCGCGTCCTCGATGCGGTGCTTCTTCTCCTTGAGCTCGACCTCGGTCGCAGCGCCGACCTTGATCACCGCGACTCCGCCGGCGAGCTTGGCCAGGCGCTCCTGGAGCTTCTCGCGGTCGTAGTCGGACGTGGTCTCCTCGACCTGCGCCTTGATCTGGGTCATGCGCGCCTTGATCTCGTCGGGTTTGCCGCCACCATCGACGATCGTCGTGTCGTCCTTGGTCGCGACAACGCGGCGAGCAGTGCCGAAGTCCTCAGCAGTGACTGAGTCGAGCTTGCGCCCGACCTCTTCGCTGATGACCTGGGCGCCGGAGAGGATGGCCATGTCGCGCAGCATCTCCTTGCGCCGATCGCCAAAGCCAGGGGCCTTGACCGCGAGCACGGAGATGGTGCCCTTGAGCTTGTTCACGACCAGCGTGGCCAGTGCCTCGCCGTCGACGTCCTCGGCGACGATCAGCAGAGGCTTGCTCAGCTGGACGGCCTTCTCGAGCGCCGGGATGAGCTCCTGGATGCTGGAGATCTTCTTGTCGGTGATGCGGATCGCGCCGTTCTCGAGAACCGTCTCCATCCGGTCGGGATTGGTCACGAAGTAGGCCGAGATGTAGCCCCGGTCGAACTGCATGCCCTCCGTGTATTCCTTCTCGAGGCCCAGGCTCTGGCCTTCCTCGACGGTGATGACGCCGTCCTTGCCGACCTTGTCCATCACCTCGGCGATCGTCTCGCCGACCTCAGGATCAGCAGCGCTGATGGCCGCGACCGCGCTGATCTGCTCGCGGTTGTCGACCGGGCGCGAGTTCTTCTTGAGCTCCGCGACGATCGTCTCTACGGCCTTGTCCATGCCGCGCTTGAGGATCATCGGGTTGGCACCCGCGGTGACGTTCTTGAGGCCCTCTGTGACCAGTGCCTGGCCGAGCACGACAGCGGTCGTGGTGCCGTCGCCGGCGACATCGTCGGTCTTGGTCGCGACTTCCTTGAGAAGCTGCGCGCCCATGTTCTCGAACGGGTCCTCGAGCTCGATGTCGCGCGCGATCGTGACACCGTCGTTGGTGATCGTCGGCGAGCCGAACTTCTTGTCGAGGACGACGTTGCGACCCTTGGGGCCGAGCGTCACCTTGACCGCGTCGGCGAGGCGGTCGACGCCCCGCTTGAGGCTGCGTCGCGCAGTCTCGTCAAAAATCAGTTGCTTAGCCACGTGTGCGTTGATCCTCCCTGGGAACGAGGTCGCCGGTCGTTGCGCGGCGTTGCGCCGCGCGGCCGGGGCCGCGGTCCGTGCGCTCGCCGGCTCCGAATCGGTCGCGGTCGCCCTGCCGATCGAAGACGCCGAAGACGCCGGCCCCAGCCCCAGCCCCGTCCACCACGGGCACGGCCCCTGGGCGGGCCGCGCAGCGCCCCGCCCAGGAGCCACCAAACCACGCCAGGCGCCGCGCAGAGCGCGCCGCCGGGCTCCCCCCCCCCGCCCGGCGGGCGAAGGGCCACAAGGCGGCCCAAAGCGTCTCCCGCCTCCGGCCCCCCAT
>DAIERN010000049.1 GCA_027346765.1 Chloroflexota bacterium
TCGGCTTTGAGCTGGGCCTACAGGGCGACCCATTTCATGGCTCGACACTCCAATTCCGGTAACTTGACGGTGTGACCGAGCTGCGCACGAGCACAGCGGCGCCCATGGCGTCCGTGACGACTCACTCTAGCGACGAAACACGCGACTTCGCGGCCGCCCTGGCGGTCGTTGCCCAGGCCGGCGACCGCATCGCGCTGGTTGGACCGCTGGGCGCGGGCAAGACGCAGTTCGCCAAGGGCTTCGCGGCCGGCCTGGGCGTGCACGAGGTCGTCAACAGCCCCAGCTTCACGCTCATGGCGGAGTACGCCGGACGGCTGCCGCTTTTCCACCAGGACCTGTACCGGCTGTCTGGCGCGGAGGAAATCCTGGGTGGCGGCATGGTCGATGAGCGCGGCCTCGAGGGCGTCACGCTGAGCGAGTGGGCCGAGCGGCTTCCCAGGGAGCTGGACCCTGACCGGGTGACGATTGCCTTCGAGGTCCTGGGCGATGACGAGCGGCGGATCAGCGTGGGTGCCGCGAACGAAGGGCAGTCGCGCTACCGCCATGCTGTGGCCGGCTGGGCCGCGCGGCAGGCCCAGCGATGATCCTGCTACTCGATACGGCCACGCGGCGACCGGTTGTGGGTCTCGCGGCTGACGACGGGCGGCTCCGGGCGGAGCGGACCTGGGAGAGTCGCCATCGCCACGGCGAGGAGCTGCTGGCGCGGCTCGACGAGGTGCTGGCACAGGTGGGCGGCCACAAGCAGGATCTGACGGGCGTGGTCGTGGGCACCGGCCCCGGCTCATTCACCGGGCTGCGCATCGGCCTCGCCACCGCCAAGACGATCGCGTATGCATTGGCCATTCCGATCGTCGGCGTGTCGAGCACGCGCGCGCTGACAGTGGCGGCTGCAATGGCAAATCCGGCGCTTCACGAAGTGACGGTCGCGCTGCCCGCCGGCGCCGCCGACCGCTACGTCCACCGCTTCACTGTCAGCGGGGGCGTGCCGGTCGAGATCGGGCAACCGGAGCTCGTGGCGACGCCACCGGCAGCCGATGAACTGGACGGCGAGCAGATCGCCGGCCTGGCCGCGGCCCTGGCGCAGCTGGGGGCGGCGGCGCTACAGGGTGGCCAAACCGACGATCCGCAGCTGCTCGTGCCGGCGTACGTCGCATTGCCGCGCGGCATTGCCGCTGCGGCGGCGGAGATGACATGGTCGCCCGACCTCCGCTGAAGGTGCGCATCGAGCCCATGCGGCTCGAGGACGTGCCGGCGGTGCACGAGATCGAGGCCGCCAGCTTCCCCACGCCGTGGCCGGACTACGCCTTCCGCCAGGAGCTCCAGACCAACAAGATGGCGCACTACCTGGTCGTGCGATCCGGCAGCGAGACGATCGCTTATGGCGGCATGTGGCTCATGTTCGACGAGGCGCACATCACCACCTTCGCCGTGCTGCCCGACTGGCGCCGGCGGGGCATTGGCGGTCGGCTGATGCTGGGCCTGATGGACGTCGCGCTCGAGCTCAGGGCACGCGTCATGACGCTCGAGGTGCGCCTGTCGAACAAGCCGGCGCGCGAGCTCTACGGGCGCTTCGGCTTCAAGCCGGTCGGCGTGCGTCCGCGCTACTACTCCGACAACGGCGAGGACGCGCTGATCATGACCACCGAGATGCTCTCGAGCGCGACCATGACCCAGCGCATCGCCGAGATGCGCGAGCGCTACGGCGAGCGCGCCGAATGAGCCAGCAGAGCGGCCTGATCTTGGCCGTCGAGTCGTCGTGCGACGAGACGGCGGTCGCGGTCGTGCGCAACGGCCGGCGCATCCTGACCAACGTCGTCGCCAGCCAGGTCGCGCTGCACAGCGCCACCGGCGGCATCGTGCCGGAAGTCGCCGCACGCGCCCACCTGCGCTGGATGCTGCCGGTGCTGGACCAGGCGCGCAGGGAGTCGGGCATAAAGGACTGGTCGGAGCTGGAGGCGGTCGCCGTGACAGAGGGGCCGGGGCTCGCCGGATCGCTGCTGGTCGGCATCACCATGGCCAAGACCTTGTGCTGGCTGTATGACCTGCCGCTCGTGCCGGTCAATCACCTCGAGGGCCACATCTACGCCGCGTGGCTGCTCGATCCGGCCGAAGACGAGAAGCCGGCGCCCGACTTCCCGCTGGTGGCGCTCGTCGTCAGCGGTGGCCACACCTTCCTCGTTGAGATGGCCGATCAACTCCAATACCGACTGCTGGGCCAAACCGTGGACGACGCGGCGGGGGAGGCGTTCGACAAGGTCGGGCGGCTGCTGGGCCTGCCCTATCCCGGCGGCCCGGCGATCATGAAAGCTGCCGCGGTAGCGGTGGCGCACGACCGGGTCTTCCCGCGCGCCTGGCTGGGCGAGTCGTTCGACTTCTCGTTTTCCGGCCTCAAGACCGCGGCGCGGCGCGAAGTGGCGCGCGAGCTGGGGATCGATGCCAGGGACATGGGTTCCGACGGCCAGGCCCTGCCTGATGCCGCGGTCGCCGAGCTGGCATTCGGCTTCCAGGATTCGGTCGTCGACGTGCTCGCCTCAAAGACCATCCGCGCGGCCGAGGAGAGCGGCGCGCGAACCGTAGTGGTAGGTGGGGGAGTGGCCGCGAACAGCGTCCTTCGCAAGCGCATCGAGGATGACGCCGCGTCGCGCGGCATCCGTGTGGTCGTGCCTCGTCCCGGGCTGTGCACCGACAACGCGTCGATGATCGGCGCCGCCGGCTTCTTCCGCGCCCGCGCCGGTGCGCGCGCCGGGATAGATCTCGCGGCGAAGCCCTCGCTCAAGCTGGCCGTGCCCACGTCGTGAAGGCTGGAGCGCAGCCGCGCGGCGCTGAGCAGACCGCGCGCTACCTGCGCCAATACGGGCTCACGCCGCGCAAGAGCCGCGGCCAGAACCATCTCGTCGATCTGGCCGTCCTGGACGAAATCGTGGCGCTGGCCGCGCCAACGCCGCGTCGGAAGATCCTCGAGATCGGGCCCGGGCTGGGCGTCCTGACCGCGGCGCTGCTCGAGCGTGGGGCGTCCGTGACCGCGGTCGAGGTCGACAGCAGGCTCGCCGCCCACCTGCGCAATCGGTTCGAGCGGGAGATCGGTGCCGGATCGCTGCGGCTGGTGGAGGCCGACGTGCTCGATACGCCCATGACCGACCTGGCCGACTACCCCTGGGACCTGGTCGCGAACCTGCCCTACAGCATCACCAGCCCGGTGATGCACCACGTCCTTGGCAGCGAGCCCCGACCCGAGCGGTTCGTGGTCATGTTGCAGCGCGAGGTCGCGCAACGGATCGCGGCACGGCCCGGTGCCATGAGCTACCTCTCGGTCTTCGTCCAGTACCACGCGCGCGCCCGCGTCGCCTTCCGTGTCCCCCGCGAGGCGTTCGAGCCAGCGCCCAAGGTGGAGTCGGCGGTGCTCGTGCTCGAGCCGTACGACACCGACGACCGCCTCGATGCCGAGGCCGAGGACCAGCTGTGGCGTCTCGTCCAGGCGGGCTTCCGCGAGCGGCGCAAGATGCTCCACAACGTCCTGCGCCGGCAGCTCCCGATCGAGCCCGGGCAGGTCGATGCCGCGCTCACCGCCGTCGGCATCGCGCCGGACCGGCGGCCGCAGACCGTCTCCGTTGATGAGTGGCTGGCGCTCGCGGCCGCCGTCGGCCCGCTCTCCTAGTGCACGCCAACCCGCGCGCCAAGATCAACCTGACGCTGTCAGTCGCGCCGCGCGGCGCGGATGGCTATCACCAGCTCGAATCGGTGATCCTGCGTGTGGGCCTTGCCGATGAGCTGGTCGTCGCCTTTGCCGAAACCGGCGCGGACACCCTCACGGTCACCGGCCTGCCCGGCTGTCCGGTTGACGGCAATCTCGTGCTGCGCGCGTTGGCGCTCGTGCGTCAACGACTGGGTCACGAGCTGCCACCGCTGGTGGCGCACCTCGACAAGCGCATCCCCATGGCCGCCGGCCTGGGTGGCGGCTCGTCCGATGGCGCCGCGGGGATCGAGGCCGCAGAGGTCATGTGGGGCGTCGGCCTCTCGCCCCAGGTGCGAGCGCAGATCGCGCTGGAGCTTGGGTCGGACGTCCCGTTCTTCGCCCAAGGTGGCGCCGCAGCGCTCGTCACCGGCCGCGGCGAGCAGGTGGAGCGCCTGCCGCCGCCCAGCGGGGAGCTGGGCGTCCTCCTTGTGACGCCGCCACTCCAACTCAGTACGGCGCAGGTCTTCGCGCGCTTTGATGAGCTCGGTCCGCCCTCCAGCCAGCGGGTTTCGCCGCGCAGCGTCGATGAGCTCCTGGCCGACCCAGCATCCCTGCGCGACGCCAACGACCTGTGGCCCGCGGCCGCGTCGCTCGCGCCGGGTCTCGCCGCGCTGCGCGACTACCTGGAAGCGGAAGTAGGTCGGCCGTGGCTGCTGTCAGGGTCCGGCTCGACCCTGTTCGGGCTTTATCCGTCCGTCGCTGAAGCAACGGCCGACGGTCGGCTCATAGTGAGTGCCGAATCGGCCCTGCTCGAAGGCGCGATCATCAACGCCGTCGACTTGATAGGCCCAGAACCCAACTGGAGGTACCCGTGAACAAGGTGATCAGCACGACCGGAGCGCCGGGCGCGATCGGCCCTTACAGCCAGGCGATCGACACGGGCTCGCTCGTGTTCTGTGCCGGCCAGATTGGCCGCGAGCCTCAATCCGGGGACCTGCCAGACGGTATCGAGGCACAGACCGAGCAGGCCATGAAGAACCTCGCTGCAGTGCTGGACGCCGCCGGCCTCTCGTGGGCGGACGTCGTCAAGACGACCTGCTTCCTGGCCGAAATCGCCGACTTCGAGGCGTTCAACGCCGTGTACAAGACGTTCATCAGTGACCCGGCGCCCGCGCGCTCGACGTTCGCGGTGAAGGAGCTGCCGCGCGGCGCGCGCGTCGAGATCGAGGCCATCGCCGCCCGCGGTTAGACTTTCGGGACTCCAAATGTCGCCCAAACAGCCTCCCCCCGCCGCCGGCGGTAGCCCAACCGCGGCGTCGCGCCGGGGCTCACGTGCCGTAGCCGTGATCCTTGCCGCGGGCCTCGGCACGCGCATGAAGTCGCGCACGCCCAAGGTGCTGCACTCCATCTGCGGCCGGCCCATGCTCGCGTATGTCATCGATGCGGCGACGGCCGCGACCGGTGCGCGGCCGCTCGTCGTCTACTCGCCCCAGACCGATGCGCTGCGCGAGGCCTTCGCGGACGCGGCCGACTTCGCGCTCCAGAAGAAGCCCAGCGGCACCGGCGATGCGCTCGCCGCGGCCGTCAGCGCGCTGCCCAAGGGAGTCTCCGAGATCGTGGTGCTGAGCGGCGACGTGCCGCTGATCGAGGCCGCGAGCGTCACTCACATGCTCGAGGCGCGGCGCGAATACGGCGCGCCCATGGCGGTGGCGGTGGTCGAGATGGACGACCCGACCGGCTACGGCCGCGTCCAGATCGGGTCGCGCGGCACGATCCGGCGCATCGTCGAGGAGAAGGACGCCAACGCGCGCCAGCTCGACAACCACGTCATCAACGCCGGCCTCTACTCATTCGATGTCGCGTGGCTGCGCGCCGCGTTGCCAAAGCTCACCAAATCTCCGACTACCGGCGAGCTGTACTTGACCCAGCTGGTCGAGCTGGCAGCCGCCGACAACACGCCGGCGATCGCCGTCGACCAACCGGCCGAATCGGACTGGGAATCCGAGCTCGCGGGCATCAACGACCGGGCCGACCTGGCCGAGCTCCAGCTCTACCTGCAGTACACCATCCTGCAGCGGCTGAGGACCGACGGAGTCACCGTCCACGACCCGGGCTCGGTGACGATCGAGGCGACGGTTGAGATCGCGCCGGACGTGACGATCGAGTCGAACGTCATCCTGCGCGGCACGACGAAGATCGGTCGCGACACGGTCATCAAAGCGGGCAGCCAGCTGATCGACGCCACGGTGGGGGAACGCTGCCAGATCTGGGCCAGCGTGATCGAGCAGTCGGAGCTGGGCAACGACGTCAAGGTCGGCCCGTTCGCCCATCTGCGCGGCGGTTGCCTGGTCGGCGACGGCGCGGAGATCGGCAACTTCGCCGAGCAGAAGAACACACGCTTTGGCGCGGGCTCCAAGCAGCATCATTTCTCATACTTGGGCGACGCCGAGGTGGGCAAGCGGGTGAACATCGGCGCGGGGACGATCACCGCAAACTACGACGGGGAGCGCAAGCACAAGACGGTCATCGGCGACGGGGCGTTCATCGGCAGCGACACCATCCTGCGCGCGCCCATCACCGTGGGCGAGGGCGCGTACACCGGTGCCGGCTCGGTCGTGACCAGGGACGTGCCGCCGGGCAAGCTCGCGGTGGGCGTGCCGGCGCGGATCAGGGAGCGCCTGCCCCGCAAGGGCTGACCCATGGAACTGCTCATCATCGCCCTGCTGATCCTGCTCAACGCGTTCTTCGTCGCCGCGGAGTTTTCGCTGGTCCGCGTTCGGCGGACGCGCATCGAGCACCTTGTCGAAGAGGGCAACCGCGGCGCCCGCCGCGTCGAGCGGCTGCTGGCGACGCCGGGCCGCTTCCTGGCCACGATCCAGATTGGCCTGACCTTCGTCGGCTTCCTCGCGGCAACCTTCGCCGGCGCCAGCATCGTGGGCGGCGTCGCCGACGTGCTGCGCGGCATCATTCCCGGCCAGGCTGAGCTCGTTGCGCTGCTGCTCGTCACGGCCCTCGTGAGTCTCTTCACCATCCTCTTTGGCGAGCTGGTGCCAAAGGCGATTGCCTATGCCCACGCCGAGCGGCTGGCCTTCATCTTCGCCGTGCCGATCGACGTTCTGGGCCGGCTGCTGGCGCCGCTCGTCTGGTTGCTGACGTCGCTCACCCAGGCGATTGCGCGGCTGTTTGGCGTTTCCGACAAACAGCAGGACCAGGTCACCACCGAAGAGCTGATGATCCTCATCGAGCGTGGCTCCGAGCAGGGCACGATCGAGGCCGAGGAGCAGCAGATGATCGGCGCGGTGCTCGAGCTGGGCGAGCAGCACGTGCACGAGGTGATGGTGCCGCGCATCGACATGGCCGCGCTGCCGGTGACCGCGACGCTCGACGAGATGATCGCGACGATCGTCAACGAGGGTCACTCGCGCATCCCCATCTACGAGGACTCGGTCGACAAGATCATCGGCATCCTCTACGCCAAGGACCTGCTGCCGCTGCTCAAGGGCGGCCGCCAACCGGACCTGCGCAAGATCGTCCGGGCGCCCGTGTTCGTGCCCGAGTCGATCTCGGTCGACGACCTGCTTCATCAATTGCAGCGCCAGAAGGTGCACATCGCGATCGTGCTCGACGAGTACGGCGGCACCGCCGGCCTGGTGACGATCGAGGACCTCATCGAGCAGATCGTGGGCGAGATCCAGGACGAGTACGACGTCGAGGAGCCAATGGTCGAGCCGCTCGACGATGACCGGGCGCGCGTCGACGGCCGGGCGAGCGTCGATGACCTGGCGAATCACTTCGGCATCGAGCTCGATGAAGAGGACAAGGAGCAGTACGACACGGTGGGCGGCCTCGTGTTCCACGAATTCGGCGGCGTGCCCAGCGTGGGTGACACGATCGAGGTCGACGGGCTGACCCTGACCGTCGAATCGACCGACGGCCGACGGGTCGGCAAGGTCCTGGTGGTCCGCCGGCAGCCGGTGGGCACCGACGAAACTGCCGACGCCGAGGCCTCGTAGGACGGTTGCGGCGCACAGGGCGCCGCACGGCGGTCAGGCGCTGATCGCCGACACCACTATCAGCCGCAGACGCTCCAGCGCCTCGCGACCCACGACGCCGGCCGACTCGATCTTCTTGAGTGCCGCATCGCGCTCGAGCCGCGCCCGGTCGCGGGTGTACTCGCGCGCGCCGCAGCGCTCGATGATCGTGCGCGCCTCTTCGATCGTGGCGGCATCGGCGTCGGTCATGGCCAGGACCTCGCGCAGCCGGGCCTGGTCGGCCTGAGGCGCTCGCTCGAGGGCGTAGATGACCGGCAGTGTCTTCTTGTGCTTGGCCAGGTCGGACGGCTCCTTGCCCGTGGTCTGCTCGTCACCCCAGATGCCCAGCAGGTCATCGTTGAGCTGGAAGGCGATGCCCAGCGACCAGCCGAAGCCGCGATAGGCATCGATCACCGCCTGGTCGTCGGTCGCGAGCATCGCCCCCGCCTGCACCGACGCCGCGATCAGCGCGGCGGTCTTGCGGCCGATCATGTCGAAGTAGCCATCCACCGACATCTCGGCGCCGCGATCGGATGCCCGGATGTCCAGGTACTGGCCCTCGCACAGCGCCAGGCAGGTGTCGTCGTACAGCCGCATGAGGCGCAGGACCTTGCGGTCGCTGAACCCGAGGTCGGTCAGCCGGTGGAGCGCGAGCCGGGAGAGCACGAACAGCGTGTCGCCGGCGTTGATCGCCTGGGCGACGCCGTAGACCGTCCAGAGCGTCGCGCGGTGGCGCCGTTCCACGTCGCGATCCTCGATGTCGTCGTGGACGAGACTGAAGTTGTGGCCCAGCTCCACCGCCGCGGCACCGGGCAGCGCCGCGCGGTGGTCGCCGGTCAGCGACTCATAGGCGAGCAGGCCCAGCAGCGGGCGCAGCCGCTTGCCGCGCGTGTGCGCCTTGCTCTC
>DAIERN010000004.1 GCA_027346765.1 Chloroflexota bacterium
TATGCATCCGTCGAACAGCGTGATGATCCGACGTTGCGCGGGCGGCCGGTAGTGGTGGCGTGGCGCGGGCCGCGCTCGGTGGTATGCGCAGCCAGCTACGAGGCGCGCGTGTTCGGCGTGCGCTCGGCCATGCCGCTGCGAACCGCCGCCGCGCTGTGCCCCAGTGCGATCTTCGTGCCGGTCAACGGGCGGAAGTACAGCGAAGCGAGCAAGCAGGTCATGACGATCCTGGGGCGGTTCTCGCCGCTCGTCGAGCAGCTGTCAATCGACGAGGCATTCCTCGACGTGACCGGGACGGAGACGCTCTACGGCTCAGGCGAGGACGTTGCGCGCCTGCTCAAGACGGCGGTGCACGACGAGACCGGTTTGACAATCTCAGTGGGTGTTGCCGCGAACCGGCTCGTGGCCAAGATCGCTTCCGACCTGAGGAAGCCTGACGGCCTGGTCGTCGTGCCACCCGGGACGGAGCGCGAGTTCCTGGCGCCGCTCCCCATCGAGCGGCTGTGGGGCGTTGGCGCGAGCACGCGCAAGGGCTTGGCCGACTACAACGTGCGCACGATCGGTGATCTGGCCGCGCTGCCGCAGGACGTGCTGGTGCGCCGGTTCGGCAAGCACGGCGGCGATCTCGCGTTGCGCGCTCAGGGCGTGGGCGACACCGTCGTCGGCGGGCATGAGGCGGCCAAGTCGGTCAGCCAGGAGCACACCTTCGACACCGACACGAACGACTGGGAGTACCTCGAGCAGACGTTGCTGGCGCTGTCGGAAGGCGTCGCACGACGATTGCGCTCGACGCACGTCCTCACATCAACGGTCGCGGTCAAGATTCGCGATACCGATTTCGCGACCGTCACGCGTCAGAAGACATTGCCCGAGCCGACTGATTCGACGGACATCATCTGGCGCACGGCGGTCGCACTGACCAAGAAGGAAGCGAAGGGCAAGGTCCTGCGGCTGCTGGGTGTCGCCGCGACCGGCTTATCCGAGGAAAGCCAGCTGGCGTTGTTCGGAACCGGTGACGACAAGCGCCACAAGGCACAAGCGGCGGCCGACGAGGTGCGCGATCGCTACGGGTCGAAAGCGATCAAGCGGGCACGACTGCTCGATGCCAGCGTCAGACCGCCGTTCGAGCGAGATCCGCGCAGGTTGCCGCTGGTAGAACGGCAGGCCAAGCCGGAGAGCGACCGGAGCTAGGCTGGGGCCGTTGAGCGCGTCCACGAGCGCCCATTTCGCCGAGCTTGAACCGCGTGACACCCTAGCTGTCACGCCGCCGCCGAAGACTGCCTTCAAGCCCGCTGGATCTGGGCCGTTGACATTCGAACGCCTGTTCGATAGGTTATGTGAACAGATGTTCTATGCCGAGGAGGCGAACACAAAGATGGCAATCGTCCGCGTGACCCCAACTGAGATCGACGTCAAGACCGGTCTGTTCGATGGTCGGCCCCATCACATCCGCATCGCCAATGAGCGCGTTCCGGTAATCGAGATCGCCCAGGTGCGCGATGAGCTCGCCGCCTACCCGGTGGCGCAGGGGCCGCGGCGCATCTTCGATGTGCGCACGCCGGACGCGCGCCTTCGCCTGGCCTTCGAGAAGCGTGGCCGGCGGTGGCTGCTGGAGGGTCTTGAGGCCGCCTAGCGGCTGGTCGTCAAAACAACCTTTTGGGCGGGCCCGTGCGACAATCGGCCGCGTGGACAGTCCTTTTGAATCGCTCGCCGGACTGACCCTCACCCAGTTCTCGGATCGCCTCGCGTCAGCTGAACCGGTGCCCGGCGGGGGCAGCGCATCGGCGATCGCGGGCAGCTTTGCCGCGAGCCTGCTGGCGATGGTCGCCCGGCTCAGCGTCGACCGCCCCAAGTACGCGGCATACCTGACGACGCACGGCCGCGCGCTGGCGACCGGTGAACGCGGTCGCACGGTCCTGCTCGAGCTGGCGGATGCCGACGCGCGCGCCTACAGCAGCTTTGCCGCGGCGCGCAAGCTGCCCAAGGAAACGGCAGCGGAACAGGCTGGCCGCGACGAGGCCACGCGGGTCGCTGCGCGCGCGTCGAGCGAAGTGCCGCTGACCGTCGTCAGTGAGTGTGCGCGGCTGCTGGATGACATCGCAGCCATGGCCGGGCGCAGCAATCTCAACGCGGCGAGCGACCTGGAAGTGGCCGCGCGGCTCGCCGCGGCAGCCGCGCGCGGCGCGGCCGCCAACGTGCTCATCAACCTGCCCATGGTCAGCGACGAGGCGTACGCGGCGACGACTACCGCGACGATCGACGGATTGCTCGACGGCATCGAGCGCAACGCCGCGCTGGTGTCGGAAATCGTGGGCGGCGGCGGACTGCGCGAGCCAGAATCGGAGTGACCGCCGCGCCCCAGGTTGCCGTGCTGCGCTACGACGAGCCGGCGCGCATCCTCGATGGGCGGCCGCTGGCGAAGCGCATCAGGTCCAACGTTCGGCGCCAGGCAACTACCTTCGGGAAGACCTACGGCTTCCGGCCAGAGCTCGTCGCGGTCATGGTCGGCCACCAGGCGGCCTCGAGCGTCTACGTCGGCCAGATCCTGCGCTCATGCTCCGCGGTGGGCATCCCCAGCCGGGTCGTGGAGCTGCCGCGCCAGACGACCGCCGACGAGCTACGCCGCCGACTAGAGCGGCTCAACAAGGACAGCAAAGTCGCGGGGATCATCGTCCAGCAGCCACTGCCGCGGCACATCCCGCTCAGCATGCTAACGGACACGATCATGCCGGCCAAGGACATCGACGGCATCCATCCGCTGAACACCGGTTTGATGGCGCTCGGCTACGAAGGGTTCCTACCGGCCTGCGCCGAGGCAGCGGTCGAGATCCCCAAGTTCTATGGCTACTCCCTCGAGGGCAAGCGCGCCGTGGTCATTGGTCGGAGCAACGTCGTCGGCAAGCCGGTGCAGCTGCTGCTCATGCGCGAGCACTGCACGGTCACCGTGTGCCACCGCCGCACGCGCGACCTGACTGCCGAGATCGCCCGGGCTGAGATCGTCGTCTCCGCCGCGGGATCCGCCGGCCTGGTCACCGGCAACATGCTCCACCCGGGTGCGCTCGTAGTGGATGTCGGCATCAACGTGCGCGACGGCAGGGTGGTGGGCGACGTCGACTTCGACTCTGCGGTCAAGGTCGCCGCGGCGATCACCCCGGTGCCCGGCGGCGTGGGCCCGGTGACCAACGCCGTACTCATGGAGCATCTCATCCGGGCCGCGCGCTGGCAGCAGACGGGCCATCCCATCATCGCCGGCCGCGGCCGCAAGCGCCGGGTTTGACGGACATGAAATCGAGCCCCGAGATCGCCCGTGCCGCGCGCCTGCGGCCAATCGCTGAAATCGCGCACGAGCTAGGGCTGCGCGACGACGAGCTCGACCTGTACGGCACGTACAAGGCCAAGATCCAGCCCGTGGTCTGGGCGCGCATCTGTGACAGGCCGGACGGCAAGGAGATCGTCGTCACCGCGATCACGCCCACGCCGCTGGGCGAGGGCAAGACGACGACCACCATCGGTTTGGCGCAGGGCCTGAATCGCATCGGCGTACGCGCCGCGCCCACCATTCGCCAACCCAGCCTGGGTCCCGTGTTCGGTCTCAAGGGCGGCGCGGCGGGCGGTGGCTACAGCCAGGTCCTGCCTATGGAAGACATCAACATCCACTTCACGGGCGACCTGCATGCCGTCGCCGCGGCGCACAACCTGGGCGCCGCGTTCCTCGACAACCACCTGTTTCGCGGCAACGCCCTGGGCATCGACCCGGCAACGGTCCGCTGGCCGCGGGTGATCGATGTCAACGACCGCGCCCTGCGTCGGGTGACGATTGGCCTGGGTGACCAGGCCGGCGTCCGGGAGACCGAGTGGCACATCACCGCCGCGTCAGAGGTGATGGCGATCCTCGCCCTCGCGACGGACGTCCACGACCTGCGTGCGCGCCTGGGTCGTTGCATCGTGGCCGAGAGCTTTCACGGTGAGCCGGTCACGCTCGAGCAGCTCAAGGTCGCGGGCGCGATGGCCGTGCTCATGCGCGAGGCGATCAAGCCCAACCTGGTCCAGACGCTCGAGGGCGGCCCGGCGTTCATCCATGCCGGCCCTTTCGCCAACATCGCCCACGGTAATTCCTCGGTCGTCGCCGACCGCGTCGCGCTCAAGCTGGTCGACGCGGTCGTTACCGAGGCCGGCTTTGGCGCCGACATGGGCTTCCAGAAGTTCATCGACATCAAGTGCCGCCTCTCGGGCATAAGACCGGCCGCCGCGGTGATCGTGGCGACGATCCGCGCCCTCAAGATGCACGGCGGGGTGGGCCACGTCGTGGCCGGCAAACCCCTCGATGAGGCACTTACCCGGGAAGATCCAGAAGGCGTCCGCCGAGGCTGCGAGAACCTCGCGCAACACGTCGAGATCGTTCGCGGCTACGGCATCCCGGCAGTCGTGGCGATCAACGCCTTCCCGACCGACAAGCCGTCAGAGGTCGCGGTCGTCGTGGAGGCCGCGCTCGCGGCAGGCGCTCGCGCGGCCGTGGTCACGGACCACTTCGTGCATGGCGGCGGCGGCGCAGAGGAGCTCGCCAGGGCCGTCTGGGACGCGGCCCAAAGTGACGGCCACGACTTCCACTTCCTGTCGCGCGACGCCGCGTCCCTCGAAGAGCGCATCACGCGGATCGCGACGCGCGTCTACGGTGCTGACGGCGTTGATTTCGCGGGTGAGGCGACCAAGGCGCTGACCGAGTTCGAGCGCCTGGGCTACGGTCACCTGCCGGTGTGCATGGCCAAGACCCAGCTTTCGCTCAGCCACGACCCCGCGCTGAAAGGCCGGCCCAAGGGTTTCCGCGTGCCCATCCGCGACGCGCGGCTCTTCGCCGGCGCGGGTTTCGTCACCGCTTACTGCGGCGACATGCTGATGATGCCCGGCCTGCCCTCGCACCCGTCGGGCGAGGACGTCGACATCAACGCTGCCGGCGAGACGGTCGGCCTGTTCTAGAAGGCAGGCCCGGCGAGGGCCAGCGCAAAGCAGGCGAGCACAAGAACGCCCGCGGCGCCGCCCAGCAGCGCCATACCCCAGGCACGCCAGTCGATGGGACCGAGCGCTGTCTCCGCGTGGCCGTGGTCATCATCGCTGATCGTGGTGTGGGCATCCATGTGGGTTGCCGGGTCGTGCTCGGCCACCGCGTCGTGGTCGGTCATGGCAGAAGCTCCATGCTGATCAGCTGGTCGACGGTCAGGTTAGCTGGGATGTTCGACCCGGGCAGGCCGCGCATGAAGTCGAGCGACTGTGTCCAGCCGGCCTGGTCGATGGCGCCCAGGCCGTGCGCGTCGGTGTTCGACGAGTGCCACATCTGGATCGTCGCTTGCAGGATCGCCATCTGGGTCTCCCGGTCCGAACCCAGGCTGGGTACCTCCACGATGGCATCGGCCAGGCCCAGCTCCGGCGAAGCGTCGATCTCGTGCATCGCCCGCACCGTCGCGGCGACGAACGCCATCAACTCATCCTTCTTTGCCGCCAAGGTGGAAGTGCCAACAACCAGGCCTGGTCCGGGCAGCGGCACAACATCATCGACCGTGAGCTGCGTCGTCGCGAAACCCGCCAGGCGCAGCTGCACCGGCTCGTTGTTTCTATAAGCGGTCGCGGCCTGGACCTGGCCGTGCTGGAGGGCAACGCCCTGGCCGTAGTCGGGGTAATCGCGCTCGACGATATCGGCGGTGGTAAGACCGGCCGACGAAAGCAGCGCCTGGAGCATGATCCATGACGAGCCGTAAGGCCCGGGGATGCCGATCGTCTTGCCGCGCAGGTCGGCGACGGCGCTGATGCCGCTGTCTGCCGGCGCCATCACGACGTTGGGGAATTGGGCGTAGATGGTCGTGACGTAAACGATCGGGACGCCCTGGCCGACCGCCGGGATCACGCTGGTGCCATCAGCGATGCCGATGTCGTCGGCACCCTGGGCGATGAGCGTGATCAGGTTCGCGTCATCGCCATTCTGGAAGGTGACGTCGAGCCCGGCGGCCTCGTAGTAGCCCTGCACCTTGGCCCGGTAGAACGGCGCGAACTGGACGCTGGGGATGTAGCCCAGGCCCACGGTCAGCTTGGTCAGCGGCGGGCTCGTGGGCGAAGCCGTGGGGCCAGTGGGGCCCGGGGTCGCGCCGGATGGCCCGCAACCTGCGACCAGCACGAGAACCGAGACGACGGCCAGAGAAAGACGACGCATGATTTACCTCCAGGCGCCGACGAGGGCGCGTTCTACGAGCAATACAGCGAGATACAACGTGATGGCGATCAGGACGATCGTCAGCAGCGTCGCGAACATCAACGGGTAGTCGAACATCGAGCCGCGCGCGATGTTGATCAGCACGCCCAGGCCCTGGCTGGCGCCGGCCCACTCGCCGACGATCGCGCCGATTACGGCGAGCGTCACCCCAACGCGCATCCCGCCCAGGATCTGCGGCAGTGCCGCGGGCAGCTCAAGGTGCAGCAGCACCTGCCGGGGCGAGGCGCGGAGACTGCGGCCCAGCTCCAGCAGGCGCCTATCGACGGATCGGATGCCGACCATCGTCGTCATCGTGACCGGAAAGAACACGATCAGCGCACAGATCACGACCTTGGGCGCCAGGCCGGGGCCAAGCCACACGACGAGAAATGGCGCCAGGACGAGCACCGGCGTCGCCTGCGCGGCGACGATGTACGGCGAGAGCAGCCGCTCGGCGAGGCGCGACCGGGCGACGAGGTAGCCGATCCCGACCGCCAGGCCAGCTCCGACCACGAAGCCCAGGAAGATCTCGACCAGCGTTGCCGAGGCGTGCGGCCACATGGTGCCGTCGAGCCACGCCCCCACAAAGCGGCTGCCGACTTCTTCAGGCGGCGGCAGGAAAACCCCCAGGTTGCCAATCGTCGCGATCAGCTTCCAGGCGAGCACGAAGACGACAGCCGCGGCGACGACCGGCAGGAAAGTCGAGCGCCGCATCAGCCGGGCCCGCCGAACGGGTCAAACCATGCCGGCGCGCCGGCGCGCTCCAGGACGTCGCTCACCGGCGCCGCCGCGGCCTCCTGCGCGGCGATGTCCGCGGGCGAGCCGGATAGATGAGCGCGAATCGTCGTGGCCGCGCGTGAGAAAGCCGCGGAATCGAGCGCGTCCTCAAGGCGCGGCCGGCCCAACGGCACGGGGACACGCGCGGCCACCCGGCCGGGTCGCGCGGTCAGCACGACGACCTCGTCGGCCAGGAAGCACGCCTCGGCGATGCTGTGGGTCACGATCAGGATCGTCGTGCCGGTGCGCTGCCAGATCTCCAGCAGCTCGGCGTTGAAGCGCTCGCGGGTGAGCGCGTCGAGGGCGCTGAACGGCTCGTCGAGCAACAGGATCTTGGGATCGCGCGCGAGCGCCCGGGCGATGGCCGCGCGCTGGCGCATGCCGCCACTGAGCTGCTGCGGATAGGCGCGGGCGAAGGCGCTCAGCCCCACGAGGTCCAGCAGCGCGCTCGCGCGCTCGCGACGCTCCCCCCGGCTGACGCCGGCCAATTCGAGCGGGAACGCGACGTTGTCGATGGCCGTGCGCCACGGCAGGAGGCGCGGCTCCTGGAACACGAGGCCCACTCGCTGGTCCGCGTCCGCAACGCGCTCGCCCGCGATCTCGATCGTGCCGCTGTCAGGTGTCAACAAGCCCGCGACCAGGCGCAGCAGCGTGCTCTTGCCAGAGCCGTTCGGGCCCAGCACGGCGGTGATGCCGTGCTCCGGCACGTCGAACGACACGTCGTCGAGCACGGTCACCTGCCGCCCGTCAATAACGAAGCGGCGCGATACGTGCTCGAGGCTGATTGCGGGCTTGCCCTGGAGCGTGAGTTCGTCCTCCAATGTCAAATCGGGGGCACGAACCGACTCACGCTGAATCGGCCGGCCTCCCTTCTCCCATCCGGACTTTGACCGTCGGCTGCCTGCCAGGGCGTCCACCTTCGCCACGAGCGTGGCTCCGGGTCGTGGGCTGGCCTGCCGATCTATTGACCGTCGGGCCGACCACCGGTCGGGAATTGCACCCAACCCCGAAGGAGAGGCGTTATGCGATTGCGATTCAGGATACCGCGGGTGCGGCCGTTATCGTGGAATCGTGCTCACCGTCCTGCTGACCCGCCACGGACACACCGACCGATCCACACCGGAGCAGTACCTGGGCCAGCGCCTGCCCGCCACGCTCGATGCCCGCGGGCGCAGGGACGCGCGCGCCCTGGCCCGCCGGCTAGCGCCGGTGACCATCGACCGCGTCGTGAGCAGCCCATTGAGCCGCGCCGTCGAAACGGCGCAGATCGTCGCCCGCGGCCGCGCCGTCGCGGTCGAGCCGGACGAGCGCCTGACCGAGCTCGACTACGGGGCGTGGGAAGGCCACACGCTTGAGGAGATCAACCGGCTCTTCCCGGGTGAGTACGAGGCATACGAGCGCGACCCCGCCACGCACCAGGTAGGTGGCGCTGAGAGCGGCTATGAGGTCGTCGCGCGTCTGGCGCCGCTGTTCGAGGAGCTGGTGACATGGGCGGAAGGGTCGGCTGCCAAAGGCGGTGAGCGAACGGCGCTGGTGGTCGGCCATTCGTCGGTCAATCGGATCCTGCTCGCGATGCTCCTGGGCGTGGAGCTGAACGACTACCGCCGCCGCTTCGACCAGGACTGGGCCAACCTGACGGTCCTGCGCTGGCCGGACCGCGCGTCCGGGCCGCGGCTGCTGCTGTCGAACGACCAATCGCACACGCGCGGTATCAAGGGCGAGACCTGGGGCTGAGCTCCGGCTCTATCCTCAGCGCGATGAGCTCCATCAGCCTGAACGGGCGCGACCTGACGCTGGCCGACGTGGGTCGCGTCGCCCGCGACGGGGCCACGGTCACGCTCGATCCCGCCGCACGCGAGCGGATGGTCGCCAGCCGGCGCGTCATCGAGGAGATAGTCGCTGCTGGCCAACCGGTTTACGGCGTCACGACCGGCTTCGGCAGGCTCGCCACGGAGCGGATCGACCCGGCCGACGCTGACCGGCTCCAGCAGAACCTGCTGATCAGCCACGCGGTGGGCGTTGGCCCGCGCCATGACGCGCCAACCGTCCGCGCCATGCTGCTGCTTCGCGCCAACACCCTGGCGCGCGGCCAGTCGGGCTGCCGGCCAGAGATCGTCGAGCTGCTGCTCGAGCTGCTCAATGTCCGAATCCATCCCACGGTGCCTGAGCAGGGATCGGTGGGCGCGTCGGGCGACCTGGCGCCGCTGGCTCATCTGGCATTGCCGCTGATTGGCCGGGGCGAGGCTGAGGTCGATGGCACGGTCATGGACGGCGCGGCCGCCCTGGCCGCGCGCGGCCTGGCGCCACTCAGCCTGACCGCCAAGGAAGGTCTGGCGCTGCTCAACGGCACGCAGCAGATGACCGCGGTCGGGACCCTTGCGCTGCTCGATGCCGAGAGCCTGCTCGCGACCGCGACCATCGCCGCGGCGATGTCCACGGAGGCACTGCAGGGCACGGACGTGGCCTTCTCCGCGGCCATCTCTGACGCGCGTCCCCATCCGGGTCAGGCGCGCGTCGCGGCGCAGCTGCGCGGCCTGCTGGCCGGCTCGGCGCTGATGCGCTCGCATCACGACCTGCCGCACAAGGTCCAGGACCCGTACTCCATCCGCTGCGTGCCCCAGGTTCACGGCGCCGTGGCTGACGCGCTGGGCTACGTCCGCGGCGTGCTCGAGATCGAGGTGAATTCGGCCACCGACAACCCGTTGGTGTTTCCCGACGGCGCGGATGTCGACCACGCTGCGGCCGCCACCGGCGGCGGTCGGGTGATCTCCGGCGGCAACTTCCACGGCCAGCCCGTCGCACTCGCGCTGGACATGCTCGCCATCGCCGTGGCCGAGATCGGCTCGATCAGCGAGCGGCGCATCGCGCAGCTGATTGATGGCCGCTCTTCCGGCCTGCCGCCTTTTCTGGTCGAACACGCCGGCTTGAACAGTGGCCTGATGCTCTTCCAGTACACGGCGGCTGCGCTGGTGTCAGAGAACAAGGTGCTGGCCCACCCTGCGTCGGTCGATTCCATCCCCACCTCGGCCGACCAGGAGGACCACGTCTCGATGGGTCCCGTGGCCGCGCGCAAGGCGCGCGACGTCGTGGGCAACGCGGGGACGGTCGTCGCGCTCGAGCTGCTGTGCGCGGCGCAGGGCCTCGATTTTCGCTGTGCCGGCGGGCTGGCGCCGGGCGCTGGCGTCGCAGCGGCGCATCGCCTCGTCCGTGAGCGCGTGGCGCATCTCGAGACCGATCGCGACCCGCAGCCGGACATCTGTGCGGCCCAGGGATTGGTCAGCACCGGCGCGGTCGCGGCGCTCGTCGCGCGCGATGCCTAGGTTCCGGCGGATCGTCGCCGGCGCAGCCCTCGTGGCGCTGCTCGTGGCAGCGTGTGGGACCGATGTCGTCGATACCATCAAGCTCCAGCAGACGATCAAGGATGGCATCGAAGCATCGACCGATTTCACGGTCATCAATGTCGACTGCCCGCAGGACCGCGTGTTCCAGCTGGGTGATGTCTTTACCTGCAAGGCGCAGATCAATGACGGCCGGACGCTGATCGTGAAGGTCAGCAACGAGAATGGCGGCGGCAACCTGAAGTACGAAGTAGTAGGCGTCGAGTGATGGCAGAGCGCATCGTCGATGTGGCCGATGACGCGACCTTTGGCCTGGTGCCACCCTGTGCCGACCCGCGTTTCGATCACCGCACCTGCGATTACTGGGAGGACGCAGATCGCGGCTCCAAGGCCAGTCGCCCGGCTTTGCTGCAGGTTGCGGCGTCGGCACGGCACGCGGGCCCGGCGCTGAGCGACAACCCCTTTGCGCCGCCACCTCGAGAACCCGCGTTCAACCCATTTGCGGCGGACGACGAAGACGAGCCGCTCGACAATCCGTTCGCGCCGCGCGTTGCCCGCGAACGCCCGTTGCGCGAGGGCGTGCCGCGCAAACTGGCGCTGCTCGATCGGGGGCGCAGTGTGTTCGGCTCGTACGCCAAGGTCCTGCTGACCAACGACGAACCGGTCGCGTACTGCCAATTCGGGCCGCTGTCCGCCTATCCGCGCGCCAGCCGGTCGCGCGAGCTGTATCCGCAGCTGCCCCAGGCGCCACTGCCCGCCGTGATCACGTGCATTGCCACCACGGCAGACGCCCGCCGTGCCGGCCACGCCAAGCGACTCGTCGACGAGGTGTGCCGCGATCTCGCGCAGCGGGGCTTTGCGGCAGTCGAGGCGTACCCGGACCTGACGCTCACGGAGAACTCGCAAAGCGCCGCGAGGCCGCAGTTCTGGCACGAGCTGGGCTTTGCCACTGCCGTGGACGATGAGCGCTACCCGGTGATGCGCCGCGAGCTTTAGCTGGCGCGGCGGATGATACTGAGCGCGTGGCGATAGCGGCGAAACGCGTTATCCGGGCGCCGCGCGGCAGTGAGCTCAGCACAAAGGGCTGGGTCCAGGAAGCCGCGCTGCGGATGCTCATGAACAACCTCGACCCAGAGGTGGCCGAGCGGCCGGACGATCTCGTGGTCTACGGTGGCACGGGCAAAGCGGCGCGGTCCTGGGAGGCGTTCGACGCGATCGTGCGCGAGCTGCGCCGGCTGGAGGACGACGAGACGCTGCTCATTCAGAGCGGCAAGCCGGTTGGCGTCTTCCGCACCCACGAATGGGCGCCGCGCGTCCTGATCGCCAATTCGAATCTGGTGGGGAAGTGGGCCAACTGGGACACTTTCCGCGAGCTGGAGCGCGCCGGCTTGACGATGTACGGCCAGATGACCGCTGGTTCGTGGATCTACATCGGGACGCAGGGCATCCTCCAGGGCACGTACGAAACGTTCGCGGAGCTGGCGCGGCAGCACTTTGGGGGCACCCTGCGCGGTCGAGTCGTGCTGACCGCGGGCCTGGGCGGCATGGGCGGTGCGCAGCCACTCGCGGTGACGATGAACGAGGGCGTGGCGCTCGTGATCGAGGTCGACCCTGAACGAGCGCGCCGGCGGCACGAGATCGGCTACGTCGATCGAGTCACCGACTCTCCCGATGAAGCCCTTTCACTCGCCCGATCGGCAGCCTCCGCGGGTCGGCCGGAGTCGATCGCACTAATCGGCAACGCCGCGGAGATCGAACCTGAATTGGTGCATCGCGGCGAGCGGTTCGATGTCCTCACCGATCAAACGTCCGCGCACGATGCCCTCAACGGCTATGTCCCCGCCGGGCTCTCCCTGGATGAAGCGGCGGCGCTGCGGCACCACGACCCAGACGGTTATGTCGCCCGCGCGATGGATTCGATGGCCGTCCAGGTGCGGGCAATGCTCGCTCTGCAGAAGGCTGGGGCCGTGACGTTCGACTACGGCAACAACATCCGCGCCCAGGCCCAGACCGCCGGCGTCGCCAACGCGTTCGATTTCCCCGGATTCGTGCCGGCGTTCATCCGACCGCTGTTCACAGAGGGCAAGGGGCCGTTCCGGTGGGTTGCCCTGTCGGGCGATCCGGCCGACATCAGGCGCACCGATGAGGCGATCCTGGAGCTCTTCCCTGACGACCAGGCGCTGCGGCGCTGGATCACATTGGCCGGTGAGCGCGTCCCGTTCCAGGGGCTGCCCGCGCGCATCTGCTGGCTGGGCTACGGCGAGCGCGCCAGGGCCGGGCTGCGCTTCAACGACCTTGTCGCGCTGGGCGAGGTCAGCGCGCCCATAGTCATCGGCCGCGACCACCTCGACTCTGGCTCAGTGGCGTCGCCTAACCGTGAGACGGAAGGGATGCGCGACGGCTCCGACGCGATCGCCGACTGGCCGCTGCTCAACGCCCTCGTCAATACCGCCGCCGGCGCGAGCTGGGTGTCGATCCATCATGGCGGCGGCACGGGTATCGGCTACTCGCAGCACGCGGGCATGGTCGTCGTCGCCGACGGCACCTCGCTCGCCGCACAGAAGCTGGAACGGGTGCTCACAACCGACCCGGGCATGGGCGTGATCCGCCACGCCGACGCCGGCTATGAACGGGCCATCGAGGTCGCCCGCGAGCGCGGCGTCCGCATCCCGATGAACGAGGGCTAAGTCCAAGCCCCTAGGAGATGAGCGTCGATTCCTCGACGTTGATCATTCGCGCGTACAGCACCTGCTCGTTGATCTCGAGGTTGTTGATCAGCGACAGCGCGCAGACGATGGCGCGGCCGACCAGCTCGTCCTGGGTCTCACCGAACTGGACTTCGAGCAACACGTTGTCGGCGCGCTCGTCGTTGCTGACGCTCTGCGGATCCTGCCAGGTGCCTTCCGCCGCCAGCTCGGTCGAGGCGCGCATGAAGTCGAGCGCTGCGGCCTTGGCCCGTGGCACCGCCATTGTCAGTAGCTCCTGTTGGACGCGCTCGAGCCGCGTGTCTGTCGAGTCATCGCCAAAAAGCAGCGCGAACAAGACGTCCTTGGCGTGTCTCAGGCGCTCCTCGCCGCGGGCGGTCCTATGAGACGGGCCCAGCAGCGCCGTGCCCTTGTCAGGTGCGTCATCGCGCAGGTAGCCCTCCTCGATGAGCTGCTCGCGCGACTCCCCGGTGTTACGGATGATGAACTGTTCGACTCCGGCGGGATCCAGTGCCAGAGCCTGGACGCGCTGGAGTCGCTGCTCGCGCAGCACGGCAGCCGCGGCTGCGTCCCGATCGAGATCATCGAACCCGTGGCGCGACAGCGTCAGTCGCACCAGCTCGTCGATCAGCCATTCGCGATCGCGTCCGGCCAGCTCGCTGCGCAGCCGCTGTTCGAACTCCGGCGAGAGGTCACGCGCGATGGCGCGGGCGACATCGTCGATCGTCCCCATGCGCGAGAGATTACCCGTAGGTGGCGGGTGCAGCCTCAGTAGTTGGGGAAGCGGGAGAGTCGGTGACTGCTGCTTCGTCCTCGTCCAGTGTGGGCTCGAGGCCCATCCGCCGCACGCTGCGCGCCATCAAGCCGACAAGCGCCAGCGCGGCCATGCCGAGCCCGCCGCCGACCAGCACGCCATCCAGGCTGATCTTGACGAGTGCCCCGGAAACCGCCATGGACACCGGCACCAGGGCCACCGAGCCGAACATCATCAGGCTCATCACCCGGCCCATCAGGTTGCGTGGGATACGGCGCTGGATCCAAGTGATGTAGGTGATGTTGGTGTAGCCCAGGACCGTGCCCGCGATGGCCGCGTCCACCAGGGCAACTGGCGTTGAGTCGATCAGCGCGACCAGCGCGAGGCAGACGCCGCTAAGTGAGAAAAGGGCCAGCAGGATGGATCCGAAGTGCGCCTTGGGCAGCGCGGGCAGCAGGGTCGCCCCGGCCATGCCCAGGAGCGAGCCACCGCCAAACGCCGACAGGATCAGGCCGAATGCAGCGGCGCCCTCAGGCAGCCGGCTGTAGGCGACGATGGGCAGCCCGACGTCGAGCGGGCCGACGATCAGCAGGTTGGCGGCCATGCTGAGCAGCACCATCACGCGCACGGCGGGCATCCTCCACACGAAGCTGATGCCCTCGCGAATGTCCTTGGTGACCGAGCCATGCGGCTCCTCGTGCGCTGGCCGTGCGGTGATCCAGAGCAGCGTGGCGAGGGAGATGACGAACGTGGCGGCATCGAAAAGCAGGGCGATGCCAACACCGCTGACGTTGGGTGCGTTGGCGTGTCCAGCGAACGCGGCGATCGCGACCCCGGCGGCCGCGGGCCCGATGAGGCCGGTGAACTGGGCGGTTCCCTGGACGATGCCGTTCGCCTGTTGCAGCTGCGCGTCATTGACGAGCTCCGGCACCATTGCTGACTGCGCGGGATAGAAGAACGCGTCGGCGACGCCAAACACGAGTGCGAACGCGTAGAGCATCCACATCGCGGCCGCGCCTTCGAGCACGATCAGGCCCAGCACGCCAACTGCGACCAGGCGCACGACGTTCGAGCCGAGCATCACCAGGCGCGGCGAGAGGCGGTCGACGTAGGCGCCGCCAATGAGCATGAAGACGGCGCGTGGCAGGGCCATCAGCGCGAGCACCGTGCCCAACGCGAACGCGTCACCGGTCAGCAGCAGTGCCAGCCAGGGCAGCGCGATCATCGCGAACTGGTCGCCCAGCGTTGAGATCGCCTCGCCCAGCCACAGCAGCCGGAAGTTGCGCACCGCGAACGGCGAGCGCGATGTCGCCGCGGTCGTGGCAGTCACCGGGTGACTCGCAGCTGGGCGGCGGCGGCCGGTTTTGGCTCAGCCGCGATGACCCGGCCAATGTTCATCAGCGCATGGCCCACGATGGCCCGCGGCCCACGGCGCCTGTTCTGCGGGCTCTGCCCGTAGGGCTTGGCCCATGACGGCTTGCCGGCCGCGCTGCGCTCGATCTCGCCGGCTTCATAGTAGATGTCGTTCAGCAGCATTTGAGTCGCTCCTACTCACTGGTGATGGTGACTCGGCTGCCGTCGTCATCGGTGACGTCGAGGATCGTTCCCCGCGTACCCGACGCGACCGCGCCGCGAATTCGGTCTGAGTCCTGGTCGGACAGGCCAGGCAGGAAGTTGCTCGCCCAGCCGGCGATGTTGATGGGGACACGCAGGTTGACGACCTGCTTGCCGCCGTCGGTGACCTCGATGCGCAGATGAGTCGTCTTCTTGGCCTCGGCCGGCGGGGCCGGTGCCGCCGCTTGGGCAGGCTCGGCGTCGCGTGCGTTGAGCGCGGACAGGATCTCGTCAGCCTCCTGGGCGCTGAGCTTGCCCTCGGCAACCAGGGCCAGGATCTTTGCCACGTCAGCCACGGGAACCCGCTCCTTCCAGGCGGCGCTGCGCCTCTTCGATATCGATCTCGCCGCGCTCCAGCGCCTGCAGGATCTCGAGCGAGCTGGGCTGCGGCACGGCCGGCGGTGCGGGCGGCGCCGGTGGCACGGGTGCCTCTCGACCCGCCGGCGGCGCGAACGGCTGGTCCTTGACGCCGCGCTCCCCGCCCATGCCCATCACGTGCAGGTCACCCGTCAGCGTGCGGAAGCGCAGCCGGGCGGCGCCGTCACCGACGACGCGCTGCTTGGGACCGCCGCCCAAGTCGATGCCTTTGCGCACTTCGACCGTCAGGCCGCCGGTCGACTCGATATCGGCATCGCCGCTGACCGTCTCGACGTTGTGCATCGCGCCGGGCTCAAAGCCACCACGGATCTCGACATCGCCGCTTACTGTGCGGAGCCGCGAGGCGCGAAGCAGCGGCCCGGTGATCTCGATGTCGCCCGATGTCGTGTTGAGCTCCACTACGACGGGCTCGTCGGCGCGGACGCTGATGTCGCCCGAAACAGTCGTGAGCTTGATCCGACCACCAACGAGGTTCAGCTCAATGTCGCCCGACACGGAGCGGTAGAGCTGGTCGCCCAGCATGCCCGAGACGGCGATCTCCGAGCTGACGCCGTTCACGTCGACGCGGGCGTTGCGCGGCAGGCTAACTTCGAAATCGACCCCCGGGACGTGGCGCCAGCCCAGCCCGAAGAGCAATGGCCCGCGCTGCTCGAGCTCGATCGACAGGACGCCCTGGTCCTGGCGCACGACCAGCGGCAGAGCGCTGCCGCGACCGTGATCCGAGCGCGCGATGACGACGGCCTCGTCGCCATCAGTGCCGCGAATGCGGATGTCGCCTGAGACGTTCGAGAGGTTGAACGCCCCGCCGGCGCCAATGCGATGGCGAATCTCTGCCGGATCGGTGAATTGCTGGTCGGTCATCACTGGTTCTCCTCTGCCTCGCCGCGCAGGGCGGCAGCAGCCTGTTCGGCGGTGAGCTCGTGTTTCGCCAGGCGCTCGAGCACCGCGCGGCGCACGGCGGGATCGATCTGTGGCGCGGCCGGGGCAGCGGCCTCAGCGGGAGAAGCCGGGCCATCGCCCAGGCCGAGCGTGCGCAGCAGCGTTTCAACGCGGCCGCGGACGGTTGGATAAGACAGGCCCAGCTCGCGCTCCAGCTCGCGCAGGTTGCCGCGCGACCGCAGGAAGGACTCGAGCAGCGCCATCTGGCCGCGGTCAAGGCGGGCGAAACGGCCCACGTTGAACTCGCCTTCGATGGTCGTGCCGCACGTGTTGCAGTGCAGCCGAGTCACCTGCAAGCGGCTCTCGCAAACAGGGCAATTGGAGATCACTTCGCGTTCCATGACGCGCAATGTAGATATGCGCTTTCCCTTTGTCAAGCATTAGATCAACAAAGTGAAAGATTCCGAGCACATCTGGCTAGCGACACGCTCAAACTGTGCGGTAACTAGACTCCGCACCAGATGGCCGGCCTTGTCGAATGCGTCCCCAACTTCAGCGAAGGCCGTCGGCTCGACGTGGTCGACGCGGTCGCGCGGCGCGTCCAGGCGACCGCCGGCGTGCACCTGTTGGATCGGACGTCGGATGCCGACCACAATCGGAGCGTGCTGACCTTCGCCGGCTCGGCTGACGCGGTCACGACGGCGATGGAGGCCGCGGTCGAGGAAGCGGTGGCGCGCATCGACATGAACGGTCACGAAGGCCAGCACCCGCGCATTGGCGCGGTCGACGTCATCCCGTTCGTGCCGCTCGCCGGCACGACCATGGATGAGGCGATCGAATTGGCGCGCGGCTTTGGGCAGCGCATCGCGCAGCGCTTCGACCTGCCGGTCTACCTCTATGCGCGGGCCGCGCAGCGGTCCGACCGCGAGGTGTTGGCCGACATCCGTAAGCCGCAGTACGAGGGGCTGCGCGAGCTGATCGGCGAGCCTGGCAACGCGCCCGACTTTGGACCGGCGCGGCTCCATCCAACCGCGGGCGCGGTCGCCGTTGGGGCGCGGCCATTCCTGATCGCGTACAACATCAACCTCGCGACGCGCGATCTCGATCTGGCCAGGGGCATCGCCCGCCGCGTGCGCGAGCGGTCGGGCGGGCTCCCGCGTGTCCAGGCGCTGGGCCTGGAGCTGGCCGAGCTGGGCTGCGTCCAGGTGTCCATGAACCTGCTCGATTTCTCGGTCACGCCCATGTGGCTGGTGTGGGAGACGGTGACGGAGCTGGCTTACCAGGAGGGCGTGGAGGCGCGCGAGTCGGAGCTGATCGGCCTGGTTCCGCTGGCCGCGCTGGTCGATGTTGCCGACCACGCCGACGTGCCGGCGGACCTGCCGGTGGAGACGCGCATCACGCGCGCCGCAACCTGGCTCAAGGCGCGCGACTTCGAGCCGACGATGGCCCTCGAACTCCGACTAGCGGCCGCTCAAGCCGGCAAATAGCGGTGACCACTCACCGACCCGGCCTGCTGGTCTTCAACGCGATGGAGGTGGCCACGCTCGCCGGCGGGCTGCGACGTGGCGCCGCTCAGGAGGACATCGGCCTGCTGATGGCGGCGAGCGGTGACCCCGCAGATGCGCCGGCCGTGGCGGCGTACCAGGGCCGCATCGTCGCGACCGGCCGCCTGGCCGAGCTCGAGGCGCGTCTCAGCGAGCTGGGCGTGGCCGATTCAGCGATCGAGCGCGTCGACGCGGCCGGCGGCACGGTGACCCCCGGGCTGATCGATCCACACACGCACCTCGTGTTCGCCGGCAGCCGTGAGAGCGAGATCGACCTGCGCCGGCGGGGCGCCACGTATCTGGAGATCCTGGCGGCGGGCGGCGGCATCCTGCAGACCGTGCGCATGACCCGCGCCGCTTCAGATGACGAGCTGCTCGACCACGGCCGGCGCTGGCTGGCCGAGATGCTGAGCCACGGCGTCACGACGGCAGAGGTGAAATCCGGCTATGGGCTGGACACCCAGTCGGAGCTGCGCCTGCTGGCGCTCTACGGCCGGCTCGCCGCCGAAGGACCGGTCGAGCTCGTACCGACGTTCCTGGGCGCGCACGCCGTCGGCCCCGAGTTCCGCGACCGGCCTGACGCCGCCCATGCCTACATGGACAGCGTCATCAACGATCAGCTCCCAGCGGTGGCGGAGCAGGGGATTGCCCTCTCGGCCGACGTGTACTGCGAACCGGGCGTCTTCTCAGTCGATGACGCGCGTCGCTTGCTGGTGCGCGCCAGGGAGCTCGGTCTGCGGGCCAGGCTCCATGCCGACCAGATCAGCAGTGGCGGTGGGTCGGAGCTGGCAGCGGAGGTGGGTGCGTTGTCGGCCGATCACCTGGGCGCCGCGTCGGAGTTGGGCATCGCCGCGTTGGCGAAAGCGGCCGCCGACGGCCGCCCGGTGGTGGCCACGCTGCTGCCCATTTCGAGCTTCTATCTCGATGAGGCGGACGCCGCGCCCGCGCGGCGGCTGATCGAGGCCGGCGTCCCCGTCGCCCTGGGGACCGATTTCAACCCGGGCACGTCACCCGCGCCCAACGCCCAGCTGGCACTGGCCTTCGCGATCCACCGGCTGCGGCTATCGGCGGCAGAGGCGTTGGTGGCGCTGACGGTGAATGCCGCCGCGGCGCTGGGCATGGCGGAGAGCCACGGCTCGCTCGAGCCCGGCCGGAACGCCGACCTGGTCGTATGGCAGCCCGAATCGCACGCGCTGCTGCCCTATTGGCTGGGGGCGAACCTCGTGCGCACCGTCATCAAGGCCGGCCGCGTCGTCTACACGGCCTAGCCGGGGCCGCCGGCCGCGCGGCTAACCGCGCTGGCGCGACTCGAGCAGGACGACCGTCATCTCCGCCGGGAGCGACGACGCGGAGGCGGTGAGCTTGGACGCCGGCTCACTCTTCTGGGCGTTCATCTCGTGCAGGAACTTGTACAGCTCGCCATCGGGCTTGTCGGCGCCATCCAGCGGCATCGGCACGATCAGGTTCGCGTCAAGCTGCGCGACGAGCTCGGCCGCCTTGGCCGCGCTGAGCGCCCCGCCGATGGCCACGCACACGACATCGACCGGCCCGATCTCGTCCATCTGGCCCTCGGTCAGCAGGTGGCCCACGTCGCCCAGGTGGACGACGTGCACGCCGTCGAGCTCGAACACGAAGCACGTGTTGGCGCCGCGCTGCTGACCCAGCTCCTCGTCCCTGTACGTGCTGACGCCCGTGATCAGGACGTGGTGTACCTCGAATTCGCCCGGCGAATCGAGCAAGAAGGCCGGCTCGAGGCTGGTCGGGACCAGCAGCTCGGCCCGCTTGACCTTGGCCTTCGACTTGGTCGCCGCAGCCGCGCGCGAGATGCTCTCCAGGCCCAGGCTCGACTGCGCGTCGGGGTGGCTGTAGGTCGTGATATCGGCCGTCAGCCCGCGGCCGGTCGGGCCGACGATGCGCGGGAATGCATCTGTGACCACGGTGCCCTCTTTGCCGCGCAGCCGAAGGCAGGTCTCGCCGTACGAAACAATCTCCATCACCCCCATTGTCGGGCAAACAAAAAGAAACGAGGGGCGCCTGCCCAATTGGCGCCCCTCGTTCCGAGGGAGGGAGAGGGAACAGGAAGCGATGCTTCAGGTTCCGCTGCCCCGCAGACTAGGCACGGCCGGTTTAGGCACCAGCCCCCAGACGGTGAAGAAACGGATACCAACTGTGGAAAGGCTCACAGGTATCCGCGCTGTCAGAATTGGCCCTGTGAAGCGCGCCTTGGGCGCCGTGGTACTGGCTGGCAGCCTGATCGCGGGCTGCGTCAACGTCAACCCGCTGCCCACCTCCACCCACTCGACACCGGCACCGATCACCCAGCCGCCGACTGCCACGCCCAGCCTGGCGCCCACCGCGACAACCCGCCCAGCGCAGTCCGGATCTCCCCAGGCGAGCGGTCCGCCGGCCAGCCCATCCGGGAGCCTGGATCCGGCCCTGGCCACAGAGATCGACGCGGTCATCGCCAGCGTGCCCGCGGTGCGCGAGCTGCAGCCAACGCGCGACGTGCCGTTCGAGTTCATCAGCCGCGATCAGTTCCGCGACGACCTGGTGGCGCTCAATGACGCCGAGGTGCCGGTCGAGGTCCGCGCGGCAGAGGAGCGGCTGCTCAAACGGCTGGGCCTGCTACCCGCCGACGCGAGCCTGGACGCCCTGGTCCTCGACCTGTATGGCGCCCAGGTGCTTGCCTATTACCAGCCTGATAACGGGCGTTTCTACATCATCTCGCGGGATCAGCCATTCGGGCCCAGCGACAAGATCGTCGTCGCCCACGAGTACACCCATGCCCTGCAGGATCAGCACTTCGATCTCAAGACCAACACGATCAGCGACCCCAGCCAGGGCGATGCCCAACTGGGCCAGCTGGCCGTCATCGAGGGTGATGCCACCCTCACCTCGCAGCTCTGGGCTTCGCAGAATCTGACGCCAGACGAGCTGCTTCAGCTGCTGGGCGAGGCGTTCGGTGGGCTCGACCAGAGCCAGCTCGAGGGCATTCCCCTGGTTCTCCGGCGGCAGCTCGAGTTCCCCTTCACGGAGGGCTTCCTGTTCGCCAACGGCCTGTACGAGGAGAGCGGCTTCGACGCGGTCAACGCAGCCATCCAGACGCCGCCGGCGTCTACCGAGCAAATCCTTCATCCCGAGAAGTACACCGCCCACGAGGAGCCGATTGACCTACCCGGCGACCTTGGCCTGCCCATCGCGGACTTCTCGCAGAGCATGGGGACGGGGTGGACGCGTACGTACGAGCAAACCATGGGCGAGCTGGGCATTCAGATCCTGGCGACCGGCGGGGAGGAGCCGGCGGTCAATCTGCCCGGGTTGCCCGTCGACTGGCCACACCAGGAGGTTGCTGCCGGCTGGGGCGGCGACCGTCTCAACATGTACGAGAACAGCGACGGTAGGTGGCTGGTGCTGTGGGCGACCGC